>JBPCXK010000416.1:0-19166 GCA_051008635.1 Gammaproteobacteria bacterium | reverse complement strand
GAGCAGCAGCCTGAGCCGGGTACGCTGATCGTCGAGCCACAGCCGGGCGCGCCGTCTACCATATCCGCGCGCACGCTCGAAGCGGCGCTCGCCGCTGACGGGGCCACGGTGATCGTGCAGACCGCGGACGGTCAGGCGTCCGGCGAGCAGGGCAGTATTTTCGTACAAGAATCCGTTAGCGCCGCGGTTGCCGGCGAATCCACGCTCGAGCTGCGCGCAGACGAGGACATTGCAGTCAACGATGATATCGGCGCCTCGAGTGGCGCGCTCAACGTCGTCATGTCGGCTGGCGATCGCGTGAGAGTGAACGCCACTGTCGATAGCGGCACGGGAGACATCACCGTCGAGGCCGGTCGGGTCAGCGTGACTGCGAACGGTGAACTGGTCGCCGATGGGGCAGGTAGCATCGATGTCGACGCGGTTGCAGGCGATCTCGATATGGAGACTGGGGCTGACAGTCGCATTGCTGCACGTAACGGCGCGATCTCGCTTACCGCCGGCGAGGACGTGGTCCTGGCCGGAGTGAGCAATCGCGGCGGCACGGGCGATATCACGATCACTGCAGGCGGCAACATTATCGATAACCGCCCGGGCAACAACATCTCCGCCACAAACGGGGGCGTTGTCTCACTCAACGCTGTTAGCGTGGGCCGGCCGGGCGACAGCGATATCGAAGTGGTAGCGCCGGGTGGCGTGAACGCATCAGCCAGCGGTACTGGAGAGCGCGATGGCGTGTTCCTGGAAGGCCGTGATCTGTTTCGTGTGGACACCCAGGGTATCAACTCGGCTGGCGACGTGATTATCGATGCCCAGGCGGACTTCGTTACCGACGGCGCAATCAACGCCGGCGACGGCAGGGAGATTGCGATTGTGGCCGGAGGTTCGCTCCAGATATCACAGGACCTGCGCGCTCGCGGCGGCGATGTGCGTATCGCGGGCCTCAATATCACGCAAACTGGTGGTGTGCTCGCTGCGCGGCAACTGGATCTCCATATCGTCGACGGGTCGCTCGATGGCGTCATTGCAGGCATCAACAGTGCAGTCGATAGTCTGAGCGCAAGCGCCGCAGCCGGCATAGCGGTCAACAACCAAAGCACAACCCTCGTGTTGGCTGATGTTTCAAACGGACCGCAAGCCGGTGACATCAGCATCGCAACGTCAAACGACATGCAAGTGATCGGCGCGGTTGCCAATGCGGGTGCGGGGGGCATCGACCTCCGGGCTTCCGGTATGTTGCAGGTCGGGAACACCAGCGCAGACGCCAGCGTGAGCGCTGACGGTGCGCTCATGCTCGTGGGCGAGACGGTAGGCATTGACGCGAGCCAGGCGGCCGCGATTGTGGAGTCGCGCACAGGCGCGCTTGCCGTGGTCGCCTCCGGCGGCGAGATCGACGTAACCGGCGGCAGCGCACACGCCACGCTGCGCTCGCAGCAGGCCGCCACGCTGACTGCCGCTACCGATGTCAATCTCACCGCAGGCTCAGCGGGTCACGCCATAGTCGAGTCCGTGGCCGGTGATGTCAACGTGAGCGCGGGCTCCGCGGAGATGACGGGCTTCATCAACTTACGCGGCAGTGAGGGGTTCGACGCGGCAATTATTGCGGCCGATGGTACAGGTTCCGCCAATCTCGCCTTTGGCGGATGCAGCGGCTGTGCGCCACTTGCCGCGAATCCCCTGTCCAACTCGGTGGGCGAGGCCGGCGTGTTCGCCGCCATGATCAATCGCGTGTTTCTGCAGGGCTTTTTCTTCGACAACGATGCGGGCAGCTTTCTGTGGGAGGATCCGTTCAACTGGAATGCCGACATCCTGCCGACCTCGGCAGACGACGTACGCGTGGATCTGAACGGTGATACCACAGTTTCGGTCGGCACAGGCACGCATGCGGTCAACGCACTGCAGAGCAACGAAAATCTCGCGATCGCGCAGGGCGCCAGCCTGGCAATCGGCGGCGGCGGCGAAATAACAGGCAATGTAGACCTGGCTGAGGGAAGCGCTTTGTCGGTGGCCGGAGAACTCGCCGCCAGTGGCGCGTTCGACAACGCGGGCAGCGTGTCGATCGCTGCCAACAGCAGTTTGAATCTCGCGGGTGGCGGTACCCACAACGGCGCATTCGACATAGCGTCCGCCGGTACGTTGGCGCTCACGGGGGGCCGCCACGACTGGTTACCCGGGGCATCCTTGCCCGGCAACGGCGTGCTGAATATCGCCGGCGGTGATGCCACGTTCGGTGGCGACTCGTTTTTGATCCCTAACCTCGAGCTTGCCGGCGGTACGATCGATGGTTCGGCCGCGATCACAATCGGCAACAACTTCGGCTGGAGCGGCGGTGAAATTCGCGGTGGTGCACAAACCGAGCTCGTCATAGCCGCCGCAGCGGCAATGAGCGTAAGCAGCGACGGTGTACTGACACTCAGTCGCGCATTCGATAACAACGGCACGGTCAATGTTCAGACGGGCGCACTGCGGCTGATTCATGACGGAAGCCACGGCGGAGCCTTTAACGTTGAGGCGGATCAGGCGCTGGAGCTCGCCGCGGGCAGCACGCACGATTTTGGCGGCGCCATATCGGGCGCCGGTGAGTTGTCGGTCAACGGCGCACAGGCCTCGTTCGATGCGACCCTCGACTTCGGCGGGAGCGTTGCGCTGAACGGCGTTGCGGATTTTCAAGCCACCTCGGCGGTTGGCGCGCTGTCCATGTCAGGCGGCAGTTTGCGTGGCGCCGGTGATCTTACCGTGAGCGGTCCGCTAGACTGGACGGGTGGCGTTATGGACAGCGGCGCCGTGACCCATGCCAACGGCGGGCTCGATATTGCGGGCGACGTCACGCTGGAGCGTACGCTCAATCATCGCGGTGCGGGCGCGTGGAGTGGCAACGCCGATGTCGACGGCACAGGTGCGTTCAACAATCTCGAAGGCGCGGAGTTTGCCGTTGCGGCGGACGGTGTGTTCGCTCCCACCTTCAACAATACCGGTAACCTCATCAAGGAAGGGGATAACGTCAGTACGCTTGCAGGCACGGTAGCCAACACCGGTCTGATCGAAGTGCAAGCCGGTGAGCTGTCAGTCGCGGACAACGCGCTCAATGAAGGTGTGATCGATGTATTCGCAAACGCGCGTTTCGCGAGCACCGCCGAGACCTACACCAACGCGGCCGGCGCGGTGATCGGCGGTGAGGGCGTGCTCGCGGTGCGCAACCTTGTCAACGACGGCACTCTAGCTCCTGGCGGCCGCTCAGTCGACACCACAGGCACGCTGACGCTTAGCGGTGATCTCTTGCAAAGCGAAGGCGCACGCCTGGAGATTGAGCTGGCGGGCACCGACGGGAGCGATCGGGACGGACTGGCTGTTGCAGGCGAGGCGCGTCTCGGCGGCGCGTTCGATGTCCGGCTTGTCAACGAGTTTTTGCCACAGGAGGCCGACCGTTTCGAGGTCGTAACGTGCGGTTCAGGTTGCAATGATCTTTTCTCCCTCAACGCCCCGCTTGGATTTTCGGTGCTGGGGAGCGCCAACAACATCGTGCTCGAGTTTTTCCGCCAGTTGAATATCTGGATCGGCGACACGACGGGCGACTGGGCAGTTCCCGAAAACTGGAGCCTGGGTGTAGTTCCCAATGAAACTCTGGATGTGCGTATCGACACGGGCAACGCGTTGACGATATCGGGCGGCGAGCAACGCGCAAACAGCATTCAGGCCGACGGCGATCTGATCGTTGGCGACGGCTCTCTCGATGTCGAGGGCGCCAGCACGTTCAACGGCGGTCTCACGCTGGCTGGCGGCGAGATCGGCGGCGCAGGCGATATCGGAATAAACGACCGCTTTACCTGGTCGGGCGGGTTGCTCACCGGTGACGGTGGCACGCAGATAGGCGCGCAGGTCGTTGCCGATGTGAGCGGTGCTGCCATTGCCGACCGCCCGTTGGACAACGCTGGCGCGGTAAATATTTCCGCGCCCGGCGCGTCGCTGGCGCTCAACCGCGATGGCAATCACGGCGGGATGTTTAACGTCGCGCAAGGCGCGATGCTGGATTTTAACGGCAGCACGCACACCTTCGGCGCGGATGCGACGATCGCCAACGACGGTGTCGTCAATGTCAACAGCTCTTTGCTGGATTTTCAAAGCGGCCTGACACAGACCGGCGGCGTGACCAATGTCAATGGTGGTGAAATTCGCGTGCCCGACGGGTTTACGCTCGACGGCGGCACTCTGCACGGCGGCGGCGCCGTGACGGGCGATGTCGTCAACAATGGCGGTGTGTTCTCTCCAGGTGGTTCGCCTGGCAGGTTTACCATCAACGGAAATTACCTGCAGGGCGAGAACGGTACGCTGCTGATTGAGCTGGCCGGCACAGACGTGCAGGGAGTCGACTACGACTGGCTGGAAGTGACCGGCAACGCCACACTCGATGGCACTTTATTAGTCAGTCTGTTCGGAGGTTTCGAAGGAGCGATCGGCGATGACTTCAGCGTCATGACCTACTCGAGCGTCTCCGGTGACTTTGCGCGGGTCACCGTGCCCGAAGGATATGTTTTCGAAAACGGTGATGCGGGCGGCGTGCAATACGATCTCAGCATCTTGCAAGTTCCGGGTATTCCCCCGTTCACCGGCAACGATCCTATCGACGACGTCGTGACGTTGCAGGAAGTGGTGAACGGTCATCTTGAAAACCTGGAGGACGAAGACGATCCGATCACGGTGGATTTCGTCTGCCGATACTAGCCCGCATTTCTCACCACGATGACCGCGCTGGCTTGATCTTTGAACCGAGATCCGGCGATTGTAGCCAATGTCATGTCAAATATTTAGTTGCGATATCATTTAGTTACCGCTAATAACGATAGCTGATCTTTTAGGTTGAATTCACGCCGATTTTCTTCACTCGGAAATACGGACGTGTATTCCGCTCCTTCAGAAAATACGTTGTGAATTCAAATCTCTGCGCGATCGTCTCGCCCTGCGGTGAGATACGCGGGCTAGGCGTGCTCTGACAGCCCCATCGCACGTCTCATTAGCAACTGTTTCAACGGTGTCGCGGCATTGACCATCGTCAGGCCGGTGTTGCGTAGCCAGCGTCGGGCGGCATGCGTATTTTCAAACAAGTACTTGAACGCCTCCATCGCCCGCATCATTGCGAAATTGTCGCCCTTGCGCTCGCGCTCATACTGGCGGAGCACGCGCATGCCGCCGATATCGCGGCCCTCCCGCATGAGTACGCCTGCGAGACTCGCGGCGTCCTGAAAACCCAGATTCGCGCCCTGACCGGCGAGCGGGTGAATAATGTGCGCCGCATCGCCGACCAGGGCGATACGGGGCCTGACATACGCATCGACCTGCGCGCCACGCAGGCCGAACGCGGCGCGGGGCGAGGCCGCCTCCACGTCTCCGAGGCGATGGGCGATCGCCGCCGACAACGCCGTGCAAAAATCGTCGTCGGACATGTTCAGCAGCTCATCGGCATGTTGCTGATCAGTCGACCACACGACTGAACTTCGCCCATCAGCAAGCGGCAAAAACGCCACCGGACCGGTCGGCAGGAACCGCTGCCAGGCAGTGTGCTCATGGGATCTGCTGGTGACTACGTTCGCCACGACCGCCTTTTGGAAATACTCCCTCACTTTCTGACTGATGCCGGCACACTCGCGCACGCGCGAGCCCGGGCCATCGGCTCCGACCACGAGCTTCGCGGTCAGCTCTCCTCCGTCCTCGAGCTGCGCCGCCACCGCGTTCTTGTCGACGTCCACGGCTGCAACCCGCGCAGGCCAACGGCAATCGACAGTGGGCATCTCTTGCAAACACTCGATCAAGGCCGTCTGGATGAGCTGGTTTTCAACAATGTAGCCGAGCCGCGCCTCGCCAATGTCCCGGCAATCGAAGTGGATCTCGCCGCCGCCGCCGGCATCCCAGACCTGCATCTCACGAAACGGGCTGTGCCGGCCGCGCGAGATAGTCGGCCACACGCCGAGCGCTCGCAGTATCGATTCTGAGCGCGGATTTATGGCTGAAACGCGCAGACCAACATCGCCATGTGCCGCGTAAGGTTCTGGAGCCCGCGCCTCCAGCAATGCAACCTTGAAACTCTGCCGACCGAGCGCGCACGCGAGCGTCGCGCCGACCATGCCCGCGCCCGCAATGATTACGTCATGAACCATTAACTGTCAGCCGTTGATATTCACAGGAGCGGCAAGCCACATGCAAGCCGCGGCAGGCGCGCGCCAAGGCCCATGTTCCGTCGCGCCACAGTCCGGCGCAGCGGACCGATCACATCCGTTACGACAAGTCCCGCCGAACGCGCATGCGCAAAGGGTAGCAGGGGATGGGTAAACATCCGAGCCAGTCCGTCGGTAAAGCATACCGCGCGATCGACATCGGGTCGGGTCATGGATTCATACTGCAACAGCAGAGATGGGGCGGCGATGTCGATGTCGTCACGCGCCGCAGCAGCAACCAGCTCGGCCAGCCCTGCGATGTTGCGAAGCGCAAGATTGAGCCCCTGACCGGCCACCGGGTGCAAGGTCTGCGCGGCGTTGCCAACGAACACCGCGCGGCTGCCCGTGACGCGCGCCGCGCGCAACAGCGACAGCGGATAAACACGGCGCGTGCCGACGCCGGCAAAGCGCCCCGCGCGGTGTCCGAATTCGGTTTGTAGCGCTTGCAGAAAAAGATCGTCGGGCAACGCAGCGAGCATCGCCGCATCTGCCGGTGTACGCGTCCACACCAACGCGCACCGCCGACCGGGCAAGGGTAGCAGGGCCAGCGGCCCGTGCGAGGTAAAGCGCTCATAAGCGACGTTATTATGATGTCGCGCCATAGACACGTTCGCGATGACCGCGCTTTGGGCATAGTCAGCACGGCTCACGCCGATACCGAGCAGTCTGCGGATCGACGACGTCGCCCCGTCGGCGGCGACCAGCAGACGCGCATCGACATTGCACGCCTCGCCCTCCAGCATAAAACGCAACTTCGTGAGCTGCTCGCCGGGCTCCACAGTCTGCAACTCAACCGGCGCGTACAGGCTCAGCCGCTGCTGCGTGGCCACACGTTCGTAAAGCGCAGACTCGATAACGCGGTTTGCAACGACGTGGCCGAGCGCATCGACACCGTGCTCGTGATGATGCAACCGCACGGCCCCGAAAAACCCCTGCTGCGAGACATGCACAGTTTTTATCGGCGCGGCGGACTCTGCGATGTCTTCCCAAAGACCGAGCGTGCGCATGATTCGCCGCGAAGTGAACGCGAGCGCGGCGCTGCGCTCATCATCGGCACCGGCGCCAACGTGGGTGCGCGCTTCGAGCAGCGCGATGCGGCAGCCGCTATCAGCCAGCGCATGCGCCAGTGTTGCCCCGACGATGCCGCCGCCTACGACTGCAATGTCGAACTGCTCACGCATTCGTTTAGTCCGCATGTTGCATCAGGATTGCTTCAGGCATCCCGCGTTTCTCCGTCGGCCGTGCAATGAGCCCGGAATATGACAACTCGACATGCGGGTTCTATCTAGGCTGCAACCATAGCCTCGATCTGATTCGCCTCGCTCGGTAGCTCGCTGGTCAGAACCTGATGCCCGTCGCGCGTAACCAGTACGTCGTCTTCGATACGTACGCCGATATTCCACCAGCGCTTCGCCACACCCTTGCTGCGCGCGGGGATATAAAGACCCGGTTCAACCGTCATCGCCATTCCCGGCTCGAGCAAGCGCCACTCATCATCGATTTTGTAGTCACCAACATCGTGCACGTCCATGCCCAGCCAATGTCCGGTACGATGCATATAAAAGCGGCGATAGTCTCCGTCCCGGATCAACTTTGCCGGCGAACCTTTGAGCAGGCCAAGCTTCACAAGCCCACGCGTGAGCGTGCGTACCGCGGCGTCGTGCGGATCGTTCCAGTGATTGCCAGGCGCGATTTTCCGCATGGCGGCTTTTTGCGCATCGAGCACCAGCTCGTAAACGTCACGTTGCGCCGGCGTAAAGCGCCCGTTGACCGGGAATGTGCGAGTAATGTCGCTCGCGTAACCATCCAGCTCGGCACCGGCGTCTATCAATATTAGATCGCCATCATTCAGCACCGCGCTGTTTTCAACGTAGTGAAGGATACAACTGTTCGCACCACCGCCGACAATTGAGGGATAAGCGGGCACGGCATCGGCGACGCGAAATTCATGCAACAGCTCGGCTTCGATCTCGTACTCGCTCATACCCGGCTCGCACGCCTCCATGGCGCGCCGGTGTGCGCGCACGGAGATTTTGGCGGCTTTTTTCATTACGCCGACCTCAGCGCGGGACTTGTAGAGCCGCAGGTCGTGCACCAGATAGTCGAGCGAGACGAACTCATAGGGCGGATGACTGCCGCCGCGCATGCGCGCGCGGATCTGATTCACCCAGCCCATCAGGCGCTGATCGAATACCGCATCGCGCCCCATCGTATAAAAAACGCGCTCTCTATCTTCCATGAGGCCGGGGAGAATTTCATCGATATCATCGATAGGAAACGCATCGTCAGCGCCATAGTCTTCAACCGCGCCTTCCTGACCTGCGCGCCGACCGTCCCACGTTTCTTTTTGCGGGTCCTTCTCTCGGTTGAACATCAGGAATTGCCCGTGGCTGCGTCCCGGAATCAGCACCGCAACCGCTTCAGGCTCCCTGAAACCGGTCAAGTAAAGAAAATCGCTGTCCTGCCGATAAGGAAAATCGACATCGCGGTTTCGCACGCGCACCGCAGCCGCCGGCACGATGGCTATCGCGTCCTCGCCCATCATGTGTATGAGAGTTTTGCGCCGCTTGGCGAACTCGTTCTTATTCATTGATATCGATCCCGTTTGTGGGCGACCCCGGCCAGCAATAGCGCCGCCTCCAGCTTTTCGTAGTCGTAGGGCATCGAGAAACCAACCGCCTCATTATCGCAAGCCATTGACAGATCACACTACTATACGCCACGTCCACTGCGGCACGAAAGGTGGAGGCAGCGGGCGGCGTTGTTAACCATTCCTGGAGTTGACCACCCACGATTCGACGCCTAATATTGGCTGCATGAAAAAGCAGATTGAGCAGGCAGCGGAGGACGGCTTCAAGAGCCTGGAGCAACGAATTGACGAGTTGCTGCAAAACTGCGAGCGGCTACAAAAGGAAAACAGGCTGTTGAAGGAGCAACAGCAGACGCTGTCGTCTGAGCGCTCCGATCTCATGGAGAAAAACGAGCTGGTGCGAGCCAAGGTCGAGACCATGATCAGCCGCCTGAAATCTCTGGAGCAAACGGCATGAGCAGCGAGAACGTAGCTGTTACAGTCAACATCCTCGATAAAGAATATCGAGTGGCCTGCCCGGAAGAAGAGCAGGCTGCGCTGATGAGTTCCGCCGAGCTCCTGAGTCGGCGCATGAAAGAAATCAGAGACAGCGGCAAGGTCATTGGCATGGATCGCGTCGCGGTAATGGCTGCTCTCAATCTGACCCACGAGCTGTTGCAAAGCGAGCGCCGGCGCGAGGCGTTTGCCGAAGGTTTTGGTTTGCGCTTGCGGTCTTTGCAAGAGCGCATAGGCAGCGCTCTCAAAAGCGAGCAACAACTCGAGCTATAGATTTCGCTTTGGGCACCTCTGCGGTGCACGTGAGTAACCGGGTATAATCCTTGAGCCTATTGTTATGCCCCGGGAGCAAGGTTGAAGGTGTTGTTGTGCATGACCGCTACACGCGGTAAGCCTGATGCATCCTCCGAAGCCCCCACTTGAGCCGTCGGTTCAAGGTCGAAGGTTTACCACGTCATTGCGGAGCGTGCCCTCCTATTTTGCGGCACTCTACATTCCACTCGATCCTGGGGGTCTCCTGACCCTGACTGCGAGCCAAGCTTTTTTCGACGGGAAACAAACCATGCAGTATTGGTTGATGAAATCCGAGCCTGACGTTTACGGCATAGACGATCTCAAACGGGAAAAAGTTGATCACTGGGATGGCATCCGTAACTATCAGGTTCGCAATATGATTCGTGACCAGATGAAAAAAGGCGACAACGCGTTTTTCTATCATTCGAGTTGCGAAGTTCCCGGCATTGCCGGAATCATGACAATCGCAAGCGAGCCGTATCCCGATCACACGGCGTTCGATCGACAGCAAAAATACTTCGACCCCAAGAGCGACCGGGATAAACCGCGGTGGTACATGATTGATGTGCGCTTCAAACGCAAGCTCAAGCGCGTTATTCCGTTAGTGGAACTCAAAGAACGCGCGGAGTTAAGCGAAATGCCGTTAGTGCGCAGAGGTAATCGCCTGTCGGTAACACCCGTTACCGAAAAACAATGGCAACTCATACTGAAAATGGAATAGCGACGCGAAGAAATGTTTCGCAGAAACCTTTAACAAAAGCTGTTTGACATAGCAAAACACGTTTTTTAAAACGCTAATCGACTAAAAAGCACCAATACAGCGATAAAGTCACCGAAAATTAGTGAATTAACTGGCAATTTTGCTTGATTAGTCTATAATTTTGCGCGTGTTTTATCGCACGTAACTGGGAGGGAGCAAATGGCAATTAAACGAGCTACGCGAAAAGCGTCTACCAAGAGAAAGACCGCCGCGAAGAGGAAGACGGCGAAGAAGAAAACCGCGAAGCGGAAAACAGCTAAAAGGAAGACAGCGAAGCGCAAGACGGCTAAGAAAAAAACAGCGAAGAAAAAAACCGTCAAAAAGAAAAAATCCGCAGCTAAAAAGAAAAAATCCGCAGCCAAGCGCAAAACCGTAAAACGCAAGACGGCTAAGAAAAAAACAGCGAAGAGAAAAACCGCCAAGAAGAAAACAGCTAAACGCAAAACTGCGAAAAAGCGGGCCAAGGTAAAGAGACGGTAAGTCTCAACACCACGGCTTTAAACTTGAAAGGGCCCACAAGGGCCCTTTCTTTATGGCTGCCACTCAGGGGCAGGATTGCTGCGCAACACGCTGCCGCTATTGCGCCA
Organism: Gammaproteobacteria bacterium; assembly: GCA_051008635.1. GTDB lineage: Bacteria > Pseudomonadota > Gammaproteobacteria > JBPCXK01 > JBPCXK01 > JBPCXK01. The sequence continues at coordinate 8,237 of JBPCXK010000416.1, read as the reverse complement.
ACACCGCTCCACCGCCCTCTCGCCTGGTTTCAGCGGCCCGGCCGGCCCAGAAACAACCCGTAGACCGGGTTCGCGGTCTCATCCCAGTAAGGGTAACCCAGCTCATCGAGAGAGGCGCGAAAGCGGGCCATATCCGCCTCGGGCACCTGCATCCCCACCAGCACGCGGCCATAGGCTGCGCCGTGGTTGCGGTAGTGAAACAGGCTTATGTTCCATGCCTGACCAATCGCGTCGAGGAATCTGAGCAATGCGCCGGGGCGCTCCGGAAACTCGAAGCGATAGATAATTTCGTTGACAGCCTCCGGTGAGTGGCCACCGACCATGTGGCGCAGATGGAGTTTGGCCATCTCGTTGTCGGTCATGTCCAGCACGGGATAACCCTTACCGGACAAATCCTTCATCAACGCATTTTTTTCTCCGCTGGCTTCTCTCAATTCGATACCAACGAAGATGTGTGCCTTGGCGCTGTCGCCGTAGCGGTAGTTGAACTCGGTCACCGAGCGGTTGCCGACAATCCTGCAAAACTGTCGGAAGGCGCCTGGCCGCTCTGGAATGGTCACGGCCAGCAGGGCCTCACGCTGTTCGCCGAGCTCCGCACGCTCGGCGACGTGCCGCAGCCGGTCGAAGTTCATGTTTGCGCCGCTGTTTATTGCGATCAGATTCTTGCCCTCGATGCGTTCTCGTTGTACGTACTTTTTTAGGCCGGCGGTCGCCAACGCGCCCGCTGGCTCGGAGAGCGAGCGTGTGTCGTCGAAGATATCTTTGATAGCGGCGCAAATTTCATCCGTAGTCGTAAGGACCACCTCGTCAACGCTTTTGCGGGCAATGCGGAAATTCTCCTCGCCGATCTGCCGCACCGCTACGCCATCGGCAAAGATCCCGACGTGATCCAGCACTGCCCGCTCACCGCTTTGCAAGGCAGTGTATAGAGTCGGCGCATCCTCTGGCTCGACACCGATGATTTTGGCCTCGGGGCGCAGGTACTTCATGTAAGTGCTGATACCCGCAATGAGCCCGCCGCCGCCGACCGGAATAAATACCGCTTCGAGCGCGTCGGGATGCTGGCGGCAAATCTCCATGCCGATCGTGCCCTGCCCGGCGATGACATCCGGGTCATCGAAGGGATGCACGAAGACCAGGTCTTGCTGCTTGGCCACGACCAGCGAATACTCATACGCCTCGTCGAAGCTGTCACCGTGCAAAACGGCCTGAGCGCCGAGCGCGCGCACTGCATCGATCTTTATCGGCGGCGTCGTGGACGGCATCACGATTGTGGCCACTATGCCAAGCTCACGAGCCGCGAGCGCTACACCTTGCGCGTGATTCCCGGCGGAGGCCGCGATGACGCCGCGGGCCTTGTCCTCAACGGAAAGCCGGAAAAGCTTGTTGTAGGCGCCGCGCAACTTAAAGGAAAAGATCGCCTGCTGGTCTTCGCGCTTGAGCAATACACGATTGTTGAGACGCTGCGAAAGCAACGGCGCGGAGTCGAGCGCTGACTCCTGGGCGACGTCGTACACGCGCGCGGAGAGAATTTTTTCGATGTAGCTATCGGGCATCAGGCCTCCGGCGTGATTGAGACGGGCGGCGGCCTCCAACACACGGGAAGGGGCAATTTTACCATTATGAAGCCCGACGGACGGGCCCTCCGGGACAGATCACATGACTGACTCCTTACTGGTATTATCCTCGCGCGTCGCACAGGCAAACGCCACGCCTTCAGTCTTGAGTGGCGAAGCACGCCTTCCCGGTTCGACCCGGGCCCTGAAGCGGAGATCTTTTCGTGAACAAAGAACAAATGAAAACACGGGCCGCCGAGGCGGCGCTGGAATATGTCGACATCGACGATGTCGTCGGTGTCGGCACCGGCTCCACGACCAATTACTTTATCGATGCGCTCGCCGGTATCAAAAACAAGATCGACGGGGCCGTGGCCAGCTCGGTGGCTACTGCGGAACGCCTGCAAGGCCACGGTATCCGAGTGCTCGAGCTCAACCATACTGGCGACCTGCCTGTGTACGTAGACGGAGCCGACGAGATCACACGTCATTTGCACATGATCAAAGGCGGCGGGGGGGCGCTGACAAGAGAGAAAGTAGTGGCAGCCGCGAGCCGAAAATTCGTCTGTATCGCGGACCAGTCGAAGCTCGTCGAGGTCCTGGGAGAGTTTCCTGTACCTGTGGAGGTAATCCCGATGGCGCGCAGCTTCGTGGCGCGCAGGCTGGTCAGGCATGATGCCGCGCCGGAGCTGCGCGAAGGTTTCGAGACCGACAACGGCAACGTGATTCTGGACGTCCACAATCTGAAAATCATGAACCCGGTGAAACTGGAAGCGGAGCTGAATGGCATCCCGGGCGTCGTCACGGTCGGCATCTTCGCTCAGCGCGCGGCGGACGTGTTGCTGTTGGGCGCCGAGGATGGCGTGAGAACGCTGAGCTAGCCCGCATTTCTCGCCGCCCATCCCGCGCGGCCGTGGACAAGGCGTGGAAAAGTCCGCCTTGCTTGTGCGCGACCGCCGATTGAAAATTCTTGGTCTTTTTGTACAAGATTTCAGTGATAAGGTACTAAGCGCCAGGTTCGCTGCACACTGTATCCTCGCCTATTCGAGGGTGCGCCCTTGCCCGTCATGAACTCACAGACCGCGATGGCCACCGTGTTCGTGTTCCTCTGGAGCACCGGCTTCATCGGCGCCAGGTATGGGCTCGACCACGCCGAGCCGCTGACGTTTCTGGCTGTGCGCTTTGCTCTCGTCAGCGCGCTGATGTTGCTCGTCGTGCTGGCGATGCGCGCGCCCTTGCCGCGCAGTCCCGCGATGGCAGGACATATTGCCGTCTCGGGACTGCTCGTGCACGGTGTTTATCTGGGTTGCATCTTCTCCTCTTTGTACGCAGGCGTGAGCACCGGCGTTAGCGCGTTGATCGCCGGATTACAGCCCTTGCTGACCGCTTGTGTCGTCGGCCCGCTGCTCGGCGAACACGTGACGCGGAGGCAGTGGGCGGGTTTTGCGCTCGGATTCGGCGGCGTGGTGCTCGTAATCTGGCAGCAAGTTTCATTTCAGCACACCAGCCTGCTGGGGCTGGCCTTGTCCGGCGGCGCGCTACTCGGGATGACGGGCGGAACGCTTTACCAGAAACGCTTCTGCAGCGACATGGATCTGCGTTCCGGCTCGCTGATTCAGTATCTCGCCGTCGCGCCCCTGATGACGCTGCTTGCGTTGACACTGGAGACCAACACCATTCAGTGGACACCGCAGTTCGTTTTCGCGCTTTCGTGGCTGAGTCTCGTGCTGTCCGTCGGTGCCGTGACGCTGCTGTGGATACTCATCCGCCGCGGCGTGGCGAGTCGCGTCGCCAGCCTGTTTTATCTCGTACCAGTGACGACGGCCATCATCGCCTACTTTGTCTTCGGCGAAACCCTGAGCTTGCTGGCGCTGGCAGGAATGGCGGTCGCGGTGAGCGGAGTCGCGCTGGTCAACCGCTAGCCCGCAATTCTCACCACGGGGCGAGATGATCGCGCAGGGACGCAAAGGGCAATAGCTGCGGAATCTTCCGCCGCGTCTCCGCGTTTTTTCCTTGAGTTAGCGCCTCCTGCGGGGGTTTGTTTCTTAGGCGACCCCGATGCAAAGTGGATCCACGCGTAGTATCGTCACGTAAAGCATACGCGCCGAACCGGAGCCTGAATCAGGATGGATAAAGATAAAGTCAAGGCCTTCACCGGCCGCGTGTTCGACGACATGGCAGGCGCGATGACAGCAGGCCTTGCCTACGTCGGCACCAAAACCGGTCTGTTTCGCACGATGGCTGGCAAGGGAGCGCTTACTCTCGATCAGGTCATCGGCGCATCCGGGCTGCAGCCGCGTTACGTCGATGAGTGGCTCAAGGGCATGGTGTGCGCCGGCTATCTCGAATACGACCCGCAAGCAGAGACTTATACCCTCCCGGAGGAACATGCTTTTTTGCTCGCTTCCGACGGCACAGACCACTTCGCGGGTGGGCTTTTTCACATGGCGCCGTCTTTGTTGGGCGTGGCGCATCGCGTGGCGGAAGCATTCGAGAGCGGCGGCGGCGTACCGTTTCAGGACTATGGCGAAGAGGGGATTTTGGCCCTCGATCTTGTCAACCGCGGCAACTACGAGCATCGCTTCGCAAGCTACTGGCTGAAGGCGCTGCCAGATGTCGTCGGACGACTCGAGGCCGGCGCGGATGTGCTCGACTTCGGCTGCGGCACGGGGCACGTCTCGCTGACACTGGCCAGGTCTTTTCCGCATTCGCGCTTCCTCGGAATTGATCGGGACACGAAATCGATTCGGCGCGCCACCGCCCGCGCCGAGTCGGAGAACATGCCGGACCGAGTCCGGTTCTTCGCGCAGGACATCGACCAGCTCGACACCGAACAGCGTTTCGACCTCATCACGGCCTGCGATTGCGTGCACGATTTTTCGGCGCCTGTCGAAACCCTGCAGCAGATACGTTCACGACTCAAGCCGGACGGTACGCTGTTTGTCATCGAGCCCAAGGTCGCGGACAAACTCGAGGATAACCTCAATCCCGTGGCGGCAATGTTTTACGGCTTCAGCGTGTTTCACTGCATGACCCAGTCGCTGGCCGACGGCGGGCCGGGGCTCGGCACGTGCATGGGACCGGCGAAAACGGAAAGCCTGATGAAGGAAGCGGGGTACAGTCATTTCGAGACACTGGAGATAAAGAGCCAGGTCAATTTGTTCTATGCGGTTCGGCCCTGAATCTAGTCGCTCTGCGCTGTCTGACAGCGTTTGGCGGCTACCGAACCATCCTCGCGTACCACTGCAGGAAATCTGATATCCCCCACTCCATCGGAGCGAGCGGGCCAGGGCGATAGCGAATTGAATTAACCCCCTCCTGATTGTGGCGGATGATCCGCTCGTCGGCCCTGGTGGTGACATCCCACAGCCAGGTCAGCTTCTCGAGATCATAGTCCCTGTGCTGTTCGGCGTCCTTTCGCACCATCCACACGGTCTGCATCAACGTTTTTTGCGGTCCGCGGGGAAGAAAGCGGTAACCGACGACATGATCGGCGTAAGCGAGGAAATGATTGAAAGGACCGATCGTGATATCGCTTGCGCCACCGTCATAGCATTCAAGGCTTCCAAGAAGCGGCGCCAACGGCCCTCCTTCTGCGCTGCCAGTGTCGTAGCCCGCGTAGAGTGGGTAGCGCCGGTAATAGATGTCAGCGCCGGGCGGCTGCGCGGCCAGTCCCGTTGCGCTGACCTCCTCGGTAGCAAGTCCTGCCTGCAACGATCTTGCCTGCATGCGGCCGACCAGCTCCTCAGTCATCGACTCGGGGTCTTTCAAGCTGTGTGAACGCGAGTATTCCTTGTGCGCACGCGCGCAGTGATAGCACTCGAGGTAGTTTTCTACGGCCAGCTTCCAGTTCGCGGATAGCGGATAGTCGGCGCTGTGCGCAACCTTCACGTTCGCCAGATCAAAGGGCGCAATATGGGGTTCGAGCCGACTGAGCGCATCGCCGAGAGCTGGTGGCTCGTCCGCCAGGCAAATGAAAATCAGCCCGTGGAAAACCAGCGTATGCGCCGAAGCCAAAGCGTAGGGCGTGGGATCGAAATCTTCGCCCATTACGCGCGCGCTCCGTAACGCGCCATCGACGCCGTATGTCCACCCGTGGTACGGACATGAAAAAGCCCTGGCGTTACCCGTTTGTTCCAGACACACACGTGATCCGCGATGACGGCACACGTTGAGATGGGCGCGGACTTGGCCTTCACCATCCCGCACGATGATGACGGACTCTGCTGCGAAGCCGAACAGGAAATAGTCCCCGCAGCTCGGTATCTGGCTCACATGTCCAGCCCACAACCAGCTCTGACACCACACCTTGAGAATGTCGCGCTCGTAAGCCGCTGGCGAGGTATAGAACAGGCGATCCAGCGAACAACCCGGCGCGTACTCGCGCGCTTTGGCCTGCATCACATCGATATCTGAAGTGGATTCAAAGATCAAGCGAGGGCTCGTCATCGTGGTGAGAAATGCGGGCTAGAGAGGGGGTCTCTCGCTCAAACAACTCCGCGTTTACGAGCTGCGGGTCGCGCTGAAAGTTCCGCGCTGCCAAATGGCCCGAGAACACTGCATCGGCGATTAAACCCGGGGCCAGCGCATCGCCGATCGTCTGAACACTGCGCAGCGCAGCGCCCGGATGCGCCGCCATCTTTTGCTGAATGTCGCTGGCCAGCACAGCGTTCGGCAGTCTCTCTGTGACGAGTATCAGCGTCGTGCAGGGGATGCGCATGGTCTGCCTGGTGTACACGCAAGCGGTCTCCACTTCCTCCGCATGCACTGCGGCGATCTTTCGGCTGACGTGAATTGTTACCCCTTGCCTGATCAAGGAGGCCTGGACACGTTCTTGCTCCAGCGTGTACGCCGTCCAGGGCGAAACGACGCTGGCTGAAGTGACGAACGTGATGTCTTCGCACTGCGCGCAGATGTGATCAGCGATGACCCCGCCCATGTAAGCGTGTTCGTCGTCATAGATCATTACCGGACCGGGATCCGGCATCGTTCCGCGCATGATGTCGTTTGGCGTCAACACGCGCATCTTGTCGAGGCCTTCGATGGCGCGCCGCTGGCTGCGGCCGACACCGTCGCGCCGCCAAGTTGCGCCGGTCGCGATGATGGCATGAGGAAAGTCGAACTCCAGCACATCGACCGCGGTGAGCGCACTGTCGCGATAGATGCTGACATTTGGCTTTCTCGCCAGGGTCTGCTCGCGATAGTCCTGCACACGTCGCCACGTGGATAGCCCCTTGAGTCGCGATTCCAGTAGTGCTCTGCCACCGAGTTCCCGTTCGGACTCGGCCAGCACCACCGTGTAATCACGCTCGCCCAGGTGCCGCGCGCATTCCAGACCCGCTGGGCCTGCGCCGATCACCAGCACGGAATCGTCACCGGTCTTGGGTGTAGCGCGCTCGGGGTGCCAGCCGCGCCGCCACTCTTCACCTATGGTCGGGTTCTGGGTGCAGCGGATGGGCACACCATAGCTGTCGGCCGCTACGCAGATATTGCAGCCAATGCATTCGCAGATCTCGTCGATACGCCCATCGCGAATCTTGTTCGGCAGGAACGGATCGGCAATCGAGGGGCGCGCCGCGCCGATGAGATCCACAATACCGTCGCGAACGATCGACGCCATCCTGTCGGGAGAGGTGTAGCGCCCGACACCCACGACGGGCTTGTCGGTTACCTGTTTGACGAATGCAATATATTCCTCCTGATACCCTTCGTCTGGCGCGAACCGGGAAGTCTGAGAATCGTTCTCCCAACCCGCCACGTTCACATCCCAAAGATCCGGCAAGTCGCTTAGCATCTGGACGACCGCCCGACCTTCCTCATGTGCTTGCATGCCGTCCGCACCCATCAGATCGTCGACAGCGAATCGGAATGCGATTGCACATTCGCCGGCAGCCTCCTCTTGAGCATCTTCCAGAAGTTCTCGTGTCAACCTGGTTCGGTTTTCGAGCGATCCGCCGTATTCGTCATTTCGCTGGTTGAGCTGTGGCGACAGGAATTGCTGCGCGATGCTCATGTAATGGCTGGCGTACACGTAGACGATGTCAAACCCCGCGAGCTTGGCGTTGCTCACGGCCTGCCTGTGCCACTGCCGCAGCTCGCGGATGTCCCTCTTGTTCATCGCACGCGCCTGCATCGGATACAGTGGTTTGACTGTCATGTGCGACGGCGCGAGCGGCGCAATACGCGTGTAACGATTCGGTCCGTGGTAACCGTTGTGGGCAAGCTCGATCGCGGCCAGCGCGTCGTGGGCGTGCACTGCTTCGGTCATCAGACTCAGCGCGGGGATATCGCGCTCGTCCCAGATGCGCTGCTCTGAATAAGGCGAGAGATCGGAACTCGGATGGATCTCCGCCTCCTCCGTGCTCACGACCGCCCATCCGCCCTCGGCTTTGACACCGCGCATAGCCGCGTGACCCTGTGGGCGCAAGTGTCCGAAACCGCAACAATGGGGAACCTGAAAGAATCTGTTCTTGGCCGTAAGCGGACCGATCCGGACCGGCTCGAACAGCACTGCATAGCGATTATCAATGGACATTGGGGCTGTCACTGCGCCTCTAGCCCGCATTTCTCACCACGGGGCGAGATGATCGCGCAGAGATTTGATTTCACAACGCATTTTCTGAAACGAGGAATACAGGTCGTATTTCCGAGAAGAAGAAAATGCGTTGTGGGATCAAAGAT
>JBPCXK010000415.1:0-5398 GCA_051008635.1 Gammaproteobacteria bacterium | reverse complement strand
GCGCTGGGGCTTGGGCTGAGCGGCGGCATGAGCAAGCTGCGCGTTCCGCCGACAAAGTGGGAATGCGATGATGCTTATGCGCTAAGCGATACATCCGGCGAGGTGTGGACGATAAAGGCGCTCACCGCCCCGCGGGGATACATCACGAGCGTGTGCGTACAGGGACCGGACGCACGAATCGTACAACGGGACTAGCCCGCATTTCTCACCACGATGACGGCGCTGGCTTGATCCTTGAATCAACAGCGTATTTTCTTCACCGGCACAAATCGCTGCAAAGATCGATCATCCGCTGGCCGAGCCGCGCTTCAAGGCCAGCACAGACGAGATGCGGCAAAAATATCTGGCCTATGAGTCCGACAGCGCGCTCGCGATAGTCGAGAGCGTGATGGACGGCACGAATGAAGACAATTGCTGACTACGCCGCTGTGGACTGGCGGCCCAGCAAGGCGCCGGATTCGGTAGCCACGTCGTCGAGCCAGGGCACGATCACGGCGCGGCCCGCATGTTCGCGGACGACCTCGTCGATGTAACGCTGCTCTTGCCCCTTGCGGGCGACCAACACCGAATCGCGTATGTCCAGCGGCGCGAGACTCTGGTTGATCACCCAGGCGCAAGGTTCGATGTCCGCGCGGCGCAGGTCTTCCTGCAGCGCGGCCGCTTCGTGCACCGGTGTGGCCTCGGCCAGGGTGCACAGAATGACACGCGTGAATCCACGATCGCGCAAACGCGAAAGCAGCTGTAACACGGCCTCCGGCACGGCCCTGGCCTGCCGGCTGACCTCGCGATGGTAGGATTGCGCGGCATCGAGTAACAAAATCGTATGACCGGTCGGCGCGGTGTCGAGCACCACGACATGATCCGTTGCCGACTGCACGGTGCGCGCGAAAGCCTGAAACACCGCAATCTCCTCCGTGCAGGGCGAGCTCAAATCTTCCTCGAGCAGGGCGCGCCCGTTCGCGTCGAGGTTCGCGCCGGTGGTAGCGAGCACCTCGGCGCGGTAACGCTCCACTTCGACCTCGGGATTGATCTCGCCGATTTGCAGATTGGCCGGCACGTCGCCAACGGCGAGCTTGACGTGCGCTGCAGGGTCCGTCGTGGTCAGATGCACCGCAAGCCCACGACGCGCAAGCTCGACCGCGATGTGGGCCGCGACCGTGGTCTTGCCGACGCCGCCCTTGCCCATCGTCATGACCAGCCCGTGATCCTTGGCCGCGATGTCATCGATGAGTGTTTCCAGGCCCGGCGGCAACTCACGCTGACTGGTCTTCGGTTTCAGCGCGGGCAGATCCACTTCGCTCAGCAATCCGCGCAACGCATCCACGCCGATGAGCTGCCCGGACTTGAGCGTGATGGTGTTGCGCGACAGTGGCTGAAGCGGCGCCGGCATGGCATCGAGCGCCTCGCGACCGCGGTGCTCCATCGCGAGTGCTATCGCGTCCGACTTGTCGCTGGCCTCGAAGACGCCGTTCACAATGAGCGTCTGGTTGTTGACGCCAAGCTCGGAAAGCTCCCGGCTCGTGCGCGCGGCCTCGTCCAGCGCGCCGTGATCCGGGCGGCTCACGAGCGCAAGCGTCGTGGATTTGGCGTCGGCGATGGCTTTGACCGCGCCGGCGTAAAGCTCGCGTTGCTCGACCATGCCTTGCAGCGGACCGAGACAAGACGTGCCCGCCGTGTTGGTCTCGATAAATCCCGTCCAGGCGGTCGGCAGCGTGAGCAAACGCAAGGTGTGACCGGTAGGCGCCGTGTCGAACACGACGTGCTCGAAATCGGCGGTGAGCTGCGGACTGCCGATCAGCTTGGCAAACTCATCGAAGGCCGCGATCTCGACCGTGCAGGCGCCGGCAAGCTGCTCTTCCATGCTGGCGATCGCGACATCCGGCAGCACGCCACGGTAGGGGCCGACAACGCGCTCACGATATTCCGCCGCCGCGGCCTCGGGGTCGACGTTCATGGCCGCAAGCCCGCTGACACCGTCGATCGGCTGCGGTTTGCTGCCGAGTCTGGCAACGAATACCTCATCGAGATTCGAGGCGGGGTCCGTGCTGACCAGCAACACCGACTTGCCCCGGTCCGCGAGCGCCACCGCGACCGCACAGGAGATCGACGTCTTGCCGACACCGCCCTTGCCGGTGAAGAAAATATTCGAGGTGGGATTATCGAGGATATTCATGGAGCGCAATCAGTGAGCGTGGTTGCGCTCTTTGCGGACGGGCGCCTGTCAACGAGGACGCCGGTAGGTTGGCGTCACCCCCTGAAACCGCGCCCACGGGATAAGGGCGGCGTGCACGGTCTTTATGCGGGATCCCCATTAGCCGCAGCAACCGGATGCCTTCTCGGCTTTTGCCGGCGCCACATCCAGGGCCAGACCGAACTGCGCGCCGAGTTTGTCCCGCGACAGGTACGCGCCTTTGCTGACGACTTCCTCATCCGCCATGATCAGTGGCAGGCAATCGACACCGTCGGTATCCAACGCGGCCTTCACCACGGTGTTCTGAACGAACTCGCCGGGTTGGTGACCGAGGTTGTAGCGTGCGACTTCGACGCCATGCTCCTGTAACCACTCGAGGCTCGCGGCAAACTGCGCCAGCTCGTCGTCGGCATCGGGACTGCAAGCGCCGGTAGCGCAGCATTGAGCGGGATCGTAAACGCGTAGTGTGGACATTTTTCGGACACCTCCTGTCGCTGGCTTAAGCCAATCATTTCGATAGTTTTAAAACTATCGAGAAATAGCGCCAAAATCAAGAAGAGGATGATGGCCGGAGCGCCACGTTTGCGGGCTCCGACGCGCTTCCAAAGTCCTGCTTGCTTTTCACGATCCGCCTCGGTGACCGGGTGGGAGCTATTATTTCGATAATTCCAAAACTATCGGGGAATGGCTTTGGAATCAATCCGGGGGATGGGGGATTGCTGACGCGGCAGAACATTATGTGGCGAATTCCGGAATCGCTGTCCAGTTGGTCTGGAATCAGTGTCTGCTTTGCGCCGGAATCGCTGCCTAATTTGGTCCGGAATACACAGTCGGGCCGCCATAACGTCACATGGCTTTTCGACGCGGGCACCGTTTTGACGTACAATCGCGTCATTGCTTACGACTTCCAATCAGGAGTGCGACATGACCGCCACTGCTGCAAAAAACGAGCGCATTAACCTGCGTCTGAAACAAGGCGCCAAAGCGCTGATTGAGCGCGCGGCAACTTTCGAGGGTAAGACAGTCAGCAGCTTTATCTTGTCCAGCGCCCTGGCGCACGCCGAAAAGACCCTTCATGAACACGAGTCCATCCAGCTCAACGAGCAGGATGCAAAGCGTTTTTTTGATGCCTTGGCCAAACCACTACAATTCAATGAAAACCTGACCGCCGCGCTGCTGGAGCATGATCGACGCGTAGACTCTAAATGAGTTCTGAAAGCGAACTCGTCATCGAACCGCTCAATCGAAACCACAACCGAACCGCTTTCGACTGCGGCGTTGAGTCTTTGGATCGCTACCTGAAGTATCAGGCCAACCAGGATGTGAAACGCCGTGTTAGCCGCGTGTTCGTTGCCCGCGGTTTGCAGGACAAAACAAGCGTGCTGGGCTATTACACACTTAGCGCGCTTTCCATCGACTTGTCGGTCCTGCCCGAAAAAATCGCAAAAAAGTTACCCAAACATCCTATACCTGCGGCGCTCATTGGCAGGTTGGCTGTGGACACCTCCACCCAAGGCCAAGGTTTCGGAAAGGTTCTCCTCGCCAACGCCATCACGCGCACTCTGGCAGTGAGCGATGAAGTTGCAATCTATGCCATGGTTGTCGATGCCATCAACGACGAAGCAAACACCTTTTACGAGCGATACGGGTTCAAACGCCTAACGCGCAGTAGCAGTCGTTTGTTCCTGCCGCTGAAATCTCTCTGAACGAGAAAGAGAGGGTCTCATTGCGTGGTTTCACTAAGGGCTCTACCAGTAATAACTTCACATTTCTCGCCACCCATCCTGCACTCCGCAAAAAGCAGCCAAAAGCTCACGCACAAGTAAACTTTACATTCCCCGCCACGTATCATGGCAGCAACGTCATCGACCGACAGTGGCGGGGTCTAACGACACTGAAGTGCCGATAGTCAAGTGTTGCCACCTTGGTTTCGCCCAGTCGCTCGCAGACCGCGATGACGGTAGCGTCAACAAGACCCAGGTCCAGATCGTGATATTGCCGACCCAGCTCGGCGGCACGCTGTAAGTCTTCAACCGTAGATTGTTCAAGACGGTATGCGCCGTCTGCGATATCCGCGACAAAGGACTGCCAGACATCGTCGGTCAGCCGTTTGCGGATCCAATAGTCGATCTCGACCAACGTTGGGCCTACCACCACCAATGGCTCACGGACGCCTTCGAGCAGCGAAACACATCGATGGTGTTCGCTGTCGTCAGCATCCAGGGCGGCAAGAACAGGGCCGGTGTCGAGAATAAGCGCCACTTACGGCGATCCGCGCGCCGGCGAATCTTCATCGTCAACGCTTTCAAGCGCCACACTGAGAGAAGAACCGTCGCTGCGCCCCACGCCGAATCTCGGGCGCCGCCGGGACTGAATATCTGTAGCCTTCTCGGCCAGAACGAGGCGCAGATACTGCGCAAACGACAGCTCTCGTCTCTTCGCCTCTGCCCTCAGGACTTCCAGATCATCGCGCTCGGCAGCAATCGTGGTTCGTTGAATCATGCATCAGATGTTAGCACTTGCATCTGATGTGTTCAACTTGTGACTACACCGCTCTGTGTTCGAGAGAATGGCTTTGGAATCAAGCCGGGGATGGGAGATTGCAGGCGCGGTAAAACATACGTTGGCGAATTGTGAAGCGATTCAGGGACTCAGGAGTTTGTCGGCGGTTCCAAACGCTATCGACGGCACAAAGGCCGAGAGCATCGAGGTCGGCAACCAGGCAAAGAAGATCCTGTCGATGAGCGGTTTCGCAAAGCCGTGCTGCGAAATAGGGTGGCCGCAGTGGACATACCGGAACTGAAGGCCGCCCGCGTTCTTCCGAACCTGAAGACAATTGCTACGGCTACAGCCCGCCGCTTCGACGTTGCTGAGTCAAGGCTATGGCGCTCCACTCGGGGGCGTGGCGATGTATCTGTGCCAGCACCTTGGGGACATGCTGCTGCAGGAGATCGCGGAAGCTTTTGGCTTATCGAGCTACGCCAGCGCAGGTTCAGTCAACCGGAGCATAGCGGGAAGGATCGAGCACGAGAGGAAGCTGCGCAGGACGGTGAATATGATAAAACGAGATTTGATCCCTTGATTTCCCTTCTTGATTTCCCTGTGACCCCTTGATTTCCCCTGTCTGAGTGACGGCGTAGACAAGATCAGTGACATGGTGCCGCTTATGTACAGCGGGTTGCCAGGCGCTTTATATCCCGCAGCCGC
>JBPCXK010000414.1:0-15233 GCA_051008635.1 Gammaproteobacteria bacterium | reverse complement strand
GGCGGCGGGCTGGCGCCGTTCGTGCCCGAGGCTGACTTGTTCAATCTGCCTTTCTTGTTTAAAGATCTGGACCACTTCTACCGAGTCCTGGATGGACCCATCGGGGACCGGGTCGCCCGCAAGGTCGAATCCAACCTCGGCAGCGTTTTTTTAGGGTGGTGGTTCTCGGGCATCCGCAATGAGTGGAATAACAAACGGCCGGTTCGAACCCCGGAAGACCTCAAAGGACTCAAGATTCGCGTCATGGGATCACCCGTGCTCATCGACACCTTCAATGCCCTCGGCGCCCAGGCCACCCCCATGTCGTTCGGCGAGGTGTACACGAGCATCCAGCAAGGCGTGATCGACGGCGCGGAGACCGACCATGTCGATTTGTTGGTGGAGAACTTCTATGAAGTGACCAAGCACGTTTCCCTGACCAGTCACATGTATCTGGCAGCCGGATTGCTCTGCAGCCAGAAGGTCTATGACAAGTTACCCGCGGACGTCCAGGTTGCGCTGCTGAAAGCCGGTGCGGAGTCGGTTGCGGCACAGCGAAAGGCCATGGAGGTCATGACCGATGAGGCGTTCGCCGATCTCAGGGCCAAGGGACTGCAATTCTATGACGTCGACCTCGCACCGTTTCGGGAGAAAGTGGGCTCGGTCTACGAAAAGAATGCCGAGAAGGTGGGCGGCATGGCCGTTATCGACCAGGTCGCCAAGCAGTAGGGCCCCGAAAAGTAGGTTCCCCCTCCCGTGGCGGGAGGGGGTTAGGGGGTCGGGATTCTGGTCCTTTTGATGCTCTCATGCATTCGAGGGGATTCGTTTGAAAAACGTTCTAGTCGTTGTAAGGCACCCATTGGAAACGGTGCTCTGCGTCTTAATGAGCGCGATGGCCCTGGTCACATTCGCGCAAGTGATCGCCCGATACGTCTTCGAAGCCCCTCTCTCGTGGTCTGAAGAGCTCGCCCGGTTTCTGTTGATGTGGTTGGCAATGTTGAGCGCGGCCTACGCGTTCAAACTGCGGGCACACTTCGCGCTGCGATTCGTGGTGGATGCGTGTCCGGCGTGGTTGCAGAAAGTCGTCGGCATCGTCACCGCGCTGGTAGTGGCAGGGTTTCTCACTGTCTTCGTCGTTGTGTCCATTAAGTTCGTCCTCGGCGTGGAAGGCCATCTCGCGCCGGCGCTACAAATTCCGATGGAGATCCCATACTCCTCGGCGATCGCCGGTTCGAGCCTGATGCTCTACTACGTAGTCAAAAACGCCTGGTCCGACTTTGTGACGGCCCGGCGGGCGTCGCACGACAGTCGCTGACGCCAACGTGGAGCTCGTTATAGTCACAGTGCTCCTGGTCGCTTTGGTGACGTCGGTGCCTATTGCCATCGCGCTGGGGCTCGCCGCCATCGCCGGGATTGTCTACATGTCACCAGAGTTCCTGGTGTTGCTCCCGCAGAAAGTCATGGGTGGCGTTGACGGTTTCACGCTGCTCGCCATACCGTTGTTCATTCTTGCCGGCTCTATCATGGGCCACGGTGGCATCGCACAGCGCATTGTCAACATGGCGTTGGTCGTCGTGGGACGCGTTAGAGGCGGTCTGGGGCTGGTCGTTATTATCTCGACCATGTTTTTTTCGGGCGTGTGTGGCTCAGCCAGCGCGGACACTGCAGCGATCGGCTCCGTCACGCTCCCGGAGATGATCAAACGAAAGTACCCGCCTGCGTTTGCCACCGCCTTGCTGGCGGCCGCGGGCGGCACGGCGACACTGATCCCGCCTTCGATCGACCTCATCATCATCGGTGTGGTCGCCGGTATTTCCATCGGCGGCTTGTTCGCGGCCGGATTTCTGCCGGGGCTGGTCAATGCGCTGGCCCTGATGGGTCTTGCGTACTACTACGGTAGAAAGCTCGATCTGCCGCTCATGGATCCGACCACCTGGAAAGAGAAGGTTACGATTTTTGCAGACGGCATCTTCGCGCTCTTGATGCCCGTCATCATCCTCGGCGGCATTCTCGGTGGGGTGTTCACGCCGACAGAGGCGTCCGCGGTCGCGGTCGTGTACGGACTGATCGTGTCGTTCTTCGTCTACCGTGAGCTCAAACTCTCCGATCTGCCCGTCGTGCTGCTCGACGCGTGCAAGCTGACAGGCATTGTCATGCTCGTTCTCGCCATGGCTTCGGCGCTGTCTTTCGTGCTCGCCTTTGAGCGCATTCCCCATGAGATCGCGCAATTCATTGTCGAGCACGCAGGCAACTGGGTCGTCTTCGTAATTTTTGTGAATATCCTCTTCTTGCTTCTCGGTATGATCATGGATGCGTTACCAGCACTCATCATCCTGATGCCTATTCTCGTGCCTGCCGGCAAGGCACTGGGCATGGATCCCATTCACATCGGGATCTTCATCGAGGCCAATGTGGCGATTTCTCTGATCACACCGCCCGTCGGTGTTTGTCTGTATGTCGCATGTGGTCTGAGCAAGTTGCCCATTGAAGCGGTGGTGAAACCCTTGATTCCCTTCCTGTTGGTGCTGGTCTCAACCCTTCTGGTCATCAGCTACGTGCCCGAGATCACGCTGTTCGTTCCACGCCTGCTGGGATACGTGGGCCCATGACATGCCTGTAGTCCCAACTACTCAAGGAGTGCTTCGATGAAACACGAACGAGTGATCGTCGTCACCGGTGGGGCCAGCGGTCTCGGGGCGGCATTGGTTACCCACTTTGCCGCCAGGGGAGACGCCGTGACGCTCAATTATCGTGACGACGCCAAGGCGAAGTCGTTGCTTGGCGCGCTAGCCGACACCGACTCGGATTCACATGTGCTGCCCGTCAAGGCGGATGTCACCGATCGGGCGCAGGTACGGAAGATGTTCGACCGAACCATCGATCGTTTTGGCAAGGTGGACGTACTGGTGCACAGCGCCGGTGTCAACCGGGACACCTCTTTTTTGGACATGACGGACGCGGCATGGGATGAGGTCACTGGAGCGCACCTGAGGTCGGCGTTTATCTGCGCCCAGGAATATGTGTTCCATAATCCGAAGAACGCGGGCCATATCATCACCCTGGGGGCGGCCTGCGCATTTCAGGGACGCCGCAACGGCGCGAACTTTTGCAGCGCCAAGGGAGGAGTGATCACGCTTACGAAGTGTTTGGCGCTGGAGCTGGCGCCGAGAATTCAGGTGAATTGCGTCGTGCCCGGCTCCGTAGACACTGCCGAAGTCAGGGAGCGTTACCACCTGGATACCGAGGCCGGTCTCAACAAGGTCTTGTCGCGTATCCCTATGGGCCGGCTGGGTGAGCGCGACGATTTTGTGCACGTAGTCGAGAGCATCCTCGGAAGCCGGTTTACGACCGGCGAGAATTTCTTCGTGAATGGGGGAGAGTACATGCATTGATGGTGCCGCGCTCACCCGACATGTATGCAACATCACACCGAATGTAGTGCGCCTTGCCATGGATTGCGGCTGTGCGTGCGTCGAGCATCTTTGACGTTGTGGATAGCCGAACGACCAGAGAAGATTAAATAGAGATTAAATCGCCGCATTTATGCCTCGCGGCGCCGTGCGGTCATCCCCTGCACCCGACTAGCTTGGATATTGCACCACATCCGGAGTTTCGGGCGAGGGCTGGACGTTCACTTGCTTTTTCGACTCCTAGCTACTATATAAAATTAGTACGGAAGTACGTCCCACCGTCAACACGGATCCGAAGAAGTCGATTCTGGCCAGGGGTTGGCGTTTGTCGGAATCGGAAAAACTAACACCGTAGTACAAACGGCTACGTCGGCTGTGGCACGCTTAAACCGCTCTGGTTGCTGCACGAAAAGAATCGGAAAAGTGAAGTCGTGATCTTGGGGGCAAGTTCGTAGGCGTTCGTGCTGCGGATCAACCGGGAGGAGATTTGATGAAGAATCCACACATACGAATGAGCAGGCTGGCGCTCGTAATCCCTCTCGCGCTGGCGTTTACGGCGCCCGCGTCGCAGGCGGCGTTACCCACGGTCGAGGACGTGCCTAAGCAACCCCTGGTGGTGCATGTCAACCGAATAGGGGAGGCCCTGCATTTCATCGGACGCCCTCTGAGCGACGCTGATCGTGATCGTCTTCAGGAGGCTGCGGGCAAACCCGATACCGAGGCAGTCAAGGCGATTCAACAGGTGCTGGATCCACACACCCTGGTCGTCGTGGACATCGATCCGAACCGGAAAGTCACGGTGTCCCCCACATCGGCCGAGTTGCACTCCCTCATCAAGAACGGATGGACAACCTTCCTGGCCAAGGTAATCAATCGTGCCGGTGATACGGGATTCCTCGACGTCGACAGTCCCCAGGCTGCAATGCCTTACGATTTCTCGCGCATGCAGGTCGAGCGCAGTGTTTATGACGATCAGTTCACGGACGCGATGCTGGAGAAGCATTTTCAGATCGGCACCACCTGGGGCACCTGGGGAGGCGGCTATCCGTACAAGGAACCCCCGCAGCCGGAGGACCAATCGCCGGGGGATAACCTCTGGCCGCCCCACGGCGATCTTTCCTTTACGCCAACCGCGCAGCGGTGGGCGGCGGTAAGCCTGTATCAGGAACCGCCAATGACCAAGAATTTGTCGGGCCTGAAATTGGAGTATGTGGTTCTCCAGGTGTACAGCCGCGACGAGGGTGAGCAATCCATGACCATGTCGTTCAACGTGGGCGCTGTCCATGACCGCGTCAGTTATCGTGCGGCGGCTCCACCCTACGTGCCGGCGAACTCCGGATACCGGGGCGAGACCGAACTCACTTTCGACGTGGAGCCACCCATCCCGGTGACGGTGAAAGTGCTCGATGAGGACGGCTCGTCAACCGCCGCACGGTTTACGGTGCGCGACAAGCTCGCCCGGGTCTATCCGCATCGCGCCAAGCGCTACGCGCCGGATCTTTTCTTTCAGAATCACATCTATCGCTACGACGGCGAGACGATCGAGCTGCCGCCGGGCGAATATACCTTCGACGTGGAGCGCGGTCCGCACTATGTCAAGCAAACGCGGACCGTCAAGGTCGATGCCGGCGCCAAACCGACTGAGGAGTTCAAGCTGGAGCGCTGGTTCAATCCGCAGGCCCGGGGCTGGAAGAGTAATGACGGGCATGTGCACACGGCGGGTTGCCTGCACTACAACGACCCCACCTACGGCCTTACCCCGGAGGACATGTTGAGATATGCCGTCGGCGAGGATCTGGATATCGCGGATACTTTGATATGGGGTCCGAACTGGTATTACCAGAAGGAGAAATACTTTACCGGAAAGCATCCGGATCCCGCATCCACCGACAAGAATATTGTGGCGTTCAACCTGGAGATATCGCAATTCCCCAGCAGTGCGGGGGGCCATACGAGTGGTCACGGGATCAGAGAGATCGACTACCCCGGCGCAAAGCGAATGAAGGATTGGCCAAGCTACACGCTGCCTATCCTGAAATGGATCCAGTCGCAGGGTGGGCTAAGCGCTTATACCCATGCCGGTTTTGGTCTGGATGTGCAGTCGGCGGAGCTGCCCAACTACATTACGCCACCCATGGATAGCATTGGCGCCAATGAGTTCATCATGACGGTGGCGCACGGCGCGGCCGACGCGATCGGTGTGGGCAACACCAACTTCGTTTCCGAGTTGAACATCTTCTACCATACCCTGAACGCCGGCTTACGCCCGCAGATTCGCGGCGAGACCGATTGGCCTTGCATCAACGGCGAAGCGATCGGCAGGGGACGCTCGTATGTCAAATTGGGCGAAGGCGTCGACTACATGGAGTCCATAAAGCACATTAGCCAGGGCAACAGCTACGTCTCGGATGGACGCAGCCATATCATGGACTTCATGGTGAACGGGCAGGTTTCATCCCGGGTCAAGGGTGACGAAGTCAAGCTCGCCGCGGCTGGAACGGTGAAGATCAGCGCCGAGGTGGCGGCGTATCTACCCGAGGAGCCCGCGACTATCGAGGTTCTCGGTGAACCGTATCAGATCGAGACCCAGGCCGTTACCTATAGGCCGATGCCGAAACCCAAGACGGTTCGAATTGCGGATCTTCCGGTTACCGGCGTTAGCTGGCGGAACATCCCGTGGTGGCATTTGGAAAGGGCAAGGATTGGTGAGAGCCGTGATGTCACGCTGGAGGTCGTCGTTAACGGTGAACCCGTTGCGAACCAGAAGATCAGCGCAGACGGCTCGATGCGAAAGGTGGAGTTTGACGTGCCGATCGGCAAAAGCAGTTGGGTCGCGCTGCGGATTCTGGGTGCGAGTCACACCAATCCGACCTGGGTGTTGGTCGAGAATATGCCGGTGCGGGCGTCACCGCAGAGCATAGAGTGGTGCATAAAGGCCCTGGCACAGGCGTACGAGGTCAAGCGCGCAGGATGGAGGCCGGAAGACTATCAGGAGGCCACGGCCGCCTATGACTACGCTCACGAGGTGTATGCCAAGCGACTCGCCGAGGCGAAAACACGATAGCGCCACGTAACATCCATAACTGAACTTTCCCTCGCGGGAGGGGCTGGGCACAGCCTCAGCTCTTCTTGCGAAGGACCCTCAACATAAAAAGCGTTTCTGTCGTTAGCGCAGATGTACGGTTCGCGACTGGCCCGACGTACTTACACCTATCGCCTGATCATTGCCACGGCGGCGAGCTTTTGTGCCCCTGTCGCGCAGTTGCAGACCCTATCCCGCGATGACGACACCCTGCGCCAAATGGTCTCCGAGATCAAAAGCGCGGATGCGGCATTTTTTCAGGCGTTTTCCGGGCGCGACCTGTGGGCCATGGGCCGGCTGTGGGCCAAAACCGATTACGTGTCCGCCATCCATCCCGCCAGGGCCACTCCGTTTCTGAACTGGGACGCAGTGCGGATGAGTTGGAAACAAACCTTTGCTCACAATCGCAATATCAAGCTTCATCAACGCGCCGGGAGTCTCCACATCGCCGGAGATATTGCATGGATCATCGATTCGACACGATTCGAAGCAATTCAGACTCAAACCGGCCAGCCCATACTCATGAACAACATCCTCGCGACCAAGATCTTTGAAAAACACGGGCACAAATGGCTGCTGGTTCACTATCACGCCCACCTGCCAAAGTTTGCGACTCGAAGCCACGCGCACGGGACTGTGCCGGTGCCCGCCGCGGTCCCGAAACTGCCTCACGATGTCAAACAGGCGGATGACTCTTTTTCCAAAGCCTTTATACAGCGGGACATTGCGGCGATGAGCCAGGTGTGGGAGGAGGCAGATGAAGTCTCTGCAATCCATCCCGACTATCCCGCCCCGTTCCTGGGTTGGCGCAATGTAAGAGTAAGCTGGCAACAGACCTTCGACTATAGCCGCGATATCAGGCTCGACACGCGGGTTTGGCATTATCACAGCGTGGGGCCAGTCGTGTGGATCATCGAATCAGCACAGTTCGACGCTGTTCAGACGCAGACTCACCAACCCATTAGATTACAAAACGTGCTGACTACGAAGATTTTCGAGAAAACCCCGCACAGGTGGACGCTGGTTCATTTTCATGCGCATCGCGGCCCCACGGTTCAATAAGGCTCGGGATCCCCGTGTGCGCGCGAGGTGCAATATGCGGGCGCGTTTGACAACGGCTCTCGCTGCTGTACTGCTGGCTCAAACAGCAGTAATTGCTCACGCCGCCTTGCCCAGGGTCGATCAAGTTTCGCGCCAGGATCTGAGCGCAACAACTGCGCGAGTCGTTGAAACGCTCGAGCTTCTTGGAAGCCCGCTCAGCGAAGCCGATCGTGCCCGCCTCGAGGCGGCCAGGCAGGAGACCGATGACGAGGCGATGGCAAGCATTCAGGAGGTGCTCGATCCGTATTGCCTCGTAGGCGTCCACATTGATGAGGAGGGGTGGTTGAAGATCATGCCTGCCTCGAATGATCCAAATGATCGTCGTCTTCGCCAGCACGTGTGGCGGAAGTTCCTGGTCAAAGTACACAATGAGGGCACGGTGACAACGCCGTTGGAAGTTGCCAGCCCACACGCGTTGCAGCCGGACGAAATTGGGGAGTCTCAGTCTGCACGCGGGTCCGGCGTCTCAGCCCCGCACAGTTGGTTCCGGTGGGTGGGGCTCAAACTGGTTCAAGACCCACCTATGCACAGTCGTCTATCGGGCAAAGAACTGGAGTACAGGATTGTGCAGGTGTACAGCCGCGATGCCGGGATACGCGCGGCAGATCTTGTGTTCAGGCTTGGGGGCGGGCTGGTCGCACGGGGTCACTATGCGGACATCAGCCTGCTGTTTCACATCGGCGCCGCCAGTGCTGAGCCGATACGACAAAACCCGCACCTGCAGGGAATCACGAAGAACGGCCGCTATTTTGTGCGGGTAGAGCCCGAACCTCCTGTCATCCCGTTTCAGGAACTGTTTGAGCTGAAGGTTACAGTCTACGACGGCGACGACCACAGCAAAAGACTGGATGACGTTGAGCTGGCCCGTGTCGATGCCATTATGACTGCGCACGGCCATGGCATGACGACACAGTCAGAGGTTACGAAAGACGCCGATGGTGCGTTTCGGGTGCGCGGTATGAAGTTTCACATGCAGGGCGACGGAGAAGACGGCCTGTGGGTCATCCGGCTGCTCGTGCGCGGTGAGCTCGACGATACTGCCGAGCTGAACGTCCAGTGTTGCAGTGAGTAGCCGGATCCAAAGGGCCGGTGTGCTTCCCGGCGTGGCGGTGGTTGTCGCCCTTGTGCTTTCAAGTCAGGCCGCAGGGCAGGAGTCCGTTGTCACAGCAGTCCCCGAGACAGCTTTCGTCGATGGCGCGTTCACGCCTGCCGAGATCGCCAGAATCCTGAGCCTCTCGCCGCTTGGCGAGATGCCGAACGACGAGACCAACGCAATCGCTGACGACCCGCGAGCTGCCCACCTGGGCCAGTTTTTGTTTTTCGACGAACGCCTTTCTGCAAACGGTAAGGTAAGTTGCGCAAGCTGCCATCGACCGGATCACGGCTTCAGTACGCCCGATCGACTCGGTCATGGTCTGAGCCGCACAACCCGCCACCCGCCGAGTTTACTCAATGTCGCATACCATCGCTGGTTCGACTGGGACGGTAAAGCCGATTCGCTATGGGCCCAGGCGGTTCGACCCCTGGAAAGTCCTGACGAGCTTGGATTCACGCGCACCCAGTTGGCGCGATTGATTTACAACGATCCGTCGCTGCGCAAGGCGTACGAGGCGATATTTGGTCCGATGCCGGACCTGTCTGATGAGGCGCGGTTCGCTCGCAAGGCATGTCCGTTTCCCGAGAACCCCACGGTCCCGTGGCACCAGACGTGGCTGGCAGTGCCAGAACATCCTCTGCATCAGGCGTGGCTCACGATGCAGCCGCGAGACCGCGAGGTCATCAATCGGATCTTGACGAATGTCACGAAGTCGATCGCAGCCTACGAGTCGCGTCTGATCTCCAGCGACGCCACCTTCGATCGCTACGTGGAGGGCCTGCGCGAACGGAACCCGGAGAAGCTGGCAGCGATCTCTCCCGCCGCCAAAGGGGGGCTCAAATTGTTCATTGGCACGGCGCAGTGTATCGTCTGCCACAATGGCCCCAATTTCACGGACATGACTTTCCACAATATCGGCCTCGGCATCCGCTCGTGGCTCGTCGAGCGAGACGAGGGGCGGTACTACGGTGTGGCATATGTCAAAAAGAGCCCATTCAGCGCTCTTGGCGACTATAGTGACGACCCGAGGGGCAAACGGGCCCAATGGTCGAGTTTTCTCATCCGCACCCACGATACGCCCAGCCAATTCAAGACACCGAGCCTTCGCGGCGTGGCGTTGACACCGCCTTATATGCACGGGGGCCATTTCGATACGCTCGAAGACGTAGTCCGGTTCTATTCGGAGCTCGATGAGAGCCCGGCCATCGGCGTGCGCGAGAGCACACTCCAACCGCGCGGCCTGAGCGATGAAGAAATACATGAGCTCGTGCAGTTTCTGAAGACGCTAACCGGCCGGCCCGTTGATCCAGCACTAACGCAGAAACCCGGCTCGCCCAGTTACGAGTGAATCTGTTTGTGCGAGGTGGCGCCTCGTAACGCAAGGTACAGGCAAAGAGAAAGAGCAGGCCGCTACGAGCTCATGCCAGGCAGCTTTCATAGTCGTGAAACGCCGGTAGAGGCAACGCAGCCAGCCGGGACGCATTATGCGTCCCGGCTGCTCGCGCAGCTAAAGGAAGCCGCTCGGCGAATACGCCTGCTGCGGGCAATAGCCGGTGCAGCGCGCGCTGCGCTTTTCGTCCATATCGTCCTGTTACCCTTGCTGGTGCTCAAAGAGGTATCGCAGTTTCCTGCTGAATGGTATTTGATTGTGCTGTTGCTTTCGGCAATGACCGGCGCCCTCATTGGATTGATGGCAAAGCTGTCGCTATTGACAGTCGCCCGCCGCCTGGATGCTCGCCTGGGTCTGAAGGAACGCCTGCAAAGCGCGCACGAGTTTCGCGTATGCCCCGAACGGCCCCTGGTCGGCGCCTTGATTCAGGACGCTGCGGCCAGGGCGGAGCAGATCAATGCAGCGAAGGCGTTCCCGCTGGCTCTGCCGCACGACGCGCGGTATCTGCCGCTCGTACTTGGCTTCGGCGTCATTCTACTCTGGCTGCCGGCGCTTCCAATCCCGGGGTTATCGGCGATTGACACAGGGGATGGACAGCTTCCCGAAACAGCTCGGGCAGAAAGCGCGGGCAAAACCGATCGATCGGGCGGCAACGCGGAAGAGACACCGCAACCAGAGTCACAACGCGGGCAACATCAAACTCTCGAAGACCACAGGGTGGCTTTCAAGGACACACCCTTTGCCGCTCAGCCTCCGGATTTTGTCAGCTTCCTTAATAGCAGCGACGATCGGCTGAGTATGCTCGACCCATCTCAGAGCCCTCCGGATCCCAACCAGCGGGCCGGTCAGGATCCTTACCGCGTCTCTTTCGAACCCATCGAGGCGGGGCGGACGTTTGAGAGTTCGCAGTTTTCTGAACAGGATGCGAACGAACGCGTGCAGGAATTGGCAAATATCCGGGATCGTCCTCCAACTCAGGATTCTGGTGAGGAAAAGCAGGGCGCCAAACCCCCGCAACCAACAGGCGGCGGCACATCCCGCGACGACAGGCGCGGCGACAGTGAAACCTCTCCCTATCCAGGCGCGGATCAGCAAAAGGAGGATGCAAAAGAGACTGGTCTTCAACGCCGCCAGCACGGCGATGTAACGGGTAAGCGATTTGCCGGGTTGCAGTATCCCCATGACGCGCCCGGAACCGGGTTGCCTCCCTGGCTGAAGGGTCCCAATGATCCCGGCTTTCAGGATGCCGGTCCCGGCTCGGCCGATAGCACGGGAAAGACCAGTGGACAGCCCGGCGTTGGGCACTCCATGATGACTGAAGATCCCGAGACGCAACGAATTGATGTTCGTGCGGAGCAGAACCTTCAAGTGAGGGGACAGCGTGGGGAAGGCCCTCAGGTTTCATACGATACGAGCCTGCTGGGGCCGGGCGCTACGGTGTCGTCCAGGCTGCCTTACCAAAGACGCCGCACCAGCTACACGCGCGGGGCAGAGGATGTGCTGAGCAAGGAATGGGTGCCATTCGATTATCGTGAGCACGTAAAGGGATATTTCTCCGGTATTGAGAGCCGGCAGTGACGAGACCGCTGGTTGATGAGGGTTTTCTTCAGCGGCTCGAGCGGTTGAGGCTTCAAACGCGCTGCAATGTGCAGGCGCGAAATCACGGAGACCGCCTGAGCCGACACAAGGGGATAGGCCTCGAGTTCTTTGACTATCGGCCGTACGTCGAGGGCGATGACGTCAGGTATGTGGACTGGAACGTCTACTGCCGACTGGATCGTCTGGTTCTCAAGCTCGTCGTCGACGAGCAGGACCTTTGTCTTCATCTCCTGATCGACACGAGCAGCTCGATGGGCGCAGGCTCTGCGCCCAAGCTCGACTATGCCCTCAAGACTGCTGGGGCGTTCGCCTACATCGCTCTGTGCAACCACGAGCGGGTTGCCGCCGGGCTGTTTAACGATCAGCTATATCGAATGTTGCAACCGTGCCGGGGCCGCAGGCAGTTCCTTCCCCTGCTGGAGCGTCTGGCTGAGGCGCGGGCAAGCGGGAGGACCGATCTTCGCACACCCCTCAAACAATATGCGCTCAGGAGTCGCACACCCGGGTTGGCAATCCTGGTCAGCGATCTTCTCGATACAGACGACGGTTATCAGGATGGAATCCGATCTCTGCTCAGCCGCGGGTTTGAGGTGCAGCTTCTCCATCTTCTCTCAGAGGAAGAACTTCATCCCACCCTGGACGGCGATCTGGAGTTGGTCGACTGGGAGAGTGGCAGCAAAAAGCTCGCGACCATCGATGCCGGGGCGCTCGGCCGCTATCAGCGTGAGCTGGAGCAGTTTTGCACGGAAGTGGAAGGCTTTTGTGAGCGCTACGGCGTGGCGTATGTGCGCGTCAGTGACGAGATTCCGTTTGAGGAGCTTATGTTTCGCACCCTCCGGGAGCGGCAGTTTCTGCAATGAGCTTCGCCAACCCGCTGGCTTTCTTCTTTCTTCTCGCAATCCCGGTCATTTTGCTCTTTCACTTGTTCCGGGTGCGGCGTGTCGAGGCACGCGTCACCACGTACCGGTTCTGGCATACAGCCAGGCGAGAGCGTGAGGCAATTCAGGCATTCTTACGCCGGCTTCATCCGAATCTGCTCCTGCTCCTGCAGATTCTGGCCGTCGCGCTGCTCACACTTGCCCTGACGCGTCCAAGCTTCACTTCGATCGGGCACGGTTGGTCACGCACCGTCCTGATTGTCGATGCCTCGGCGAGCATGCAGGCCAGCGATATCCCGAACGGGCGCTTCGCAGCGGCCCGCGCGCAAGCGCTTGATGCCCTGGGGGCACTGGCGCCCGGCCAGGAGGCAATGCTGATTGCAGCCGCTCCTCCACACCCGCAGGTCCTGGTGCCTTTCACCCAAGACCGGGAGTTGGTCGAGGACGCACTGGAACGTTTGAAAGCCACTGACATGGTTGGGTCTGTCGATGAGGCATTGCGGATTGCCCTCGAGCTCACCGGGCAGGGTCCTCCTGCAGAAATTCGGCTCTTTACCGACGCCGCCTTCGCTCACAAGTCGGTTTCAGAGTCGCTCGTATCCAGGCTGCGGTGGCATGTCGTCGGACGCCGCGCTGACAACGTCGGGATTACTGCGCTGAAAGTGAGGGAAAGTCTGTCCAGTGCCGCTGACGATCAAGTCTATCTGGCCGTGACTAACTTTAGCTCCGAATCAAGAGACTTTGTCCTGCGAACCTCGCTGAACGATGCGCTTGTCTACCAGCAAAGCGTGAATCTCGCTGCCGGCGTGAGACGCTCTTTCATCATCCCCGTTGCCGGTGACACCGGGGGAGTACTGCGTGCGGAGATAGATCTGAACGACAACCTGGCACTGGACAACGTGGCCCACGCAATTCTGCCGGAAATCGGGCCATTGGATGTGCTCCTGGTCACGCGCGCCAACGCGTTTTTGGAAGAGGCATTACGGGCCGACTCTCACGTGCGCCTGCGCACGATTACGCCGGCCTTGTTCCAGGCCAGCGCTGCTGACGCGGACATCGTCGTTCTCGATGACCTTTCACCCCGCGCCCTTCCTCCGGGCCGCTATCTTTTGGCCCACTCGCTACCCGGTGACGCACCGCTGCAGCAGATGGGAGATGTAGAGCGCCCAGCGATATTCGACTGGGAACGGGACCACCCGATCATGCAACACCTCGATCTGTCCAACCTGGCGGTCCAGCGGGCGATGCGGGTGCGCCCGATCGGCGCTGGCGCGATACTCGCAGAATCACCTGAAACGCCGCTGATCTACGCATGGGATGAGGGTGACGTCAGGGCCCTGTTTATTGGCTTTGATTTGTACCAGTCTGACCTTCCCGTGCGCGTGGCCTTCCCGATATTGGTCCGCAACGGCCTGCGCTGGCTCGATCGCGGGATCACACAAAACAACCAGCTTCAAGGCGGTGAGACAATCGATCTGGAAGCGGACCAGGGCGCGCGCCACGCAGTCGTCATCCCGCCAAACGGACGCGAACAAACTGTGCTCGTGGAGGAGGGGCGGGTCTTTTACGAAGATACCGAGACCGCGGGTGTTTACACGGTTCGAGTCGACTCCACGGTACACCGCTTCGCAGTTAATCTTTTGAACGCACAGGAGTCGGATCTGACGCCTGGTCGCGCACTGCCGTCTCCGGCCGACCGCGAAGAAGTCACGCCATCTCCAAGCTATCGGACGACACATGAGCTGTGGCCGGTGTTTGCGATTCTGGCGTTGCTCATCCTGGTTGCGGAGGCGGCGTTATATTTTCACCAGCGAAGGCTTTCGGCGTCATCGCTCGCATTGGCGGTTCGTGGACTCGTGCTGTTATTGATCGGGCTCAGCCTGACTCGTCCGCAGGTTCCGGTTCCTGCCGATGCCGTGCATGTGGCGTTTCTGCTGGACCATTCCGATAGTGTGCCGGTGAGGCACAAGCGCAGTGCGCTGGAAGACATCAAGATCGCGCTGAGCCAACGCGGTGAGCATGACACCGCAAGCGTGATCACGTTTTCAGGCAACGCCCGTCTGGAGGCGATATCGGACGAAGAGACTACGTTGATGGAGATCGCGGAGCTTGCCGATGACAATCCAGCCACCGACATCTCGCACGCGATTCGGCTCGCCATCGCAGCCCTGCCGCGTGAGGGCTCGCGCCGAATCCTCCTCATGAGTGACGGTAATGAGAACAAGGGTGTTGGCATTGACGCCGGGCGGCGAGCGAGGCGACTGGGAGCTCACATCTACGCCTTGCCCATCGGCGGGGCAGAGACGGGCGAGGTGTTGCTGACCGATATCGTTGTACCCGGGCAAGTCGATCAAGGCGAACCATTCGAGGTCAGGGTGATTGCCTGGAGTGCAAGCCCAACTGATGGTGAGCTCCAGCTGTATCGAGATGGCAGCCATATCGGCACTGAAACCATTCACCTGGAACCGGGCAAGAATGTCTTCTCCTATCGAGAGTCCCGCGAGACGCAGGGATCCGCCGTGTACGAGGCGAGGCTGGACGTGGCCGGCGATGTTATCGATCAGAACAACAGCGCCGTTGGCGCCGTAGTAGTCCGTCCATCGCCGCAAATCCTTTATATCGACAGGGATCGTGACCAGGCTACCCATCTCATCGAGGCGCTGGAGATTCAGAGCATACGGGTCGATCACATCGACGC
>JBPCXK010000413.1:0-4031 GCA_051008635.1 Gammaproteobacteria bacterium | reverse complement strand
GGGCGAGATGATCGCGCAGAGATTTGATTTCACAACGCATTTTCTGAAACGAGGAATACAGGTCGTATTTCCGAGAAGAAGAAAATGCGTTGTGGGATCAAAGATCAAGCCAGCGCCGTCATCGTGGTGAGATATGCGGGCTAGGACGCCGAGAAACGGGAACTTATTTTGTCGCGAACCCTTATTGTCCTCTCATGAACAACTTGTCCAGCTGGTCGATGCTCAACTGCACCCAGGTCGGCCGGCCGTGGCCACACTGGCCGCTGCGTTCTGTGTGTTCCATGTCGCGCAGCAGCTTATTCATCTCGGGGATCGTGAGTTGGCGATTGGCGCGCACCGAACCGTGACAGGCCATGGAGGCGAGGATTTCGTTTATGGATTCAGTGACGCGCGTGCTGCCGCCCTCGGTCATCAGGTCGGCGAGCACATCGCGCATCAGCGCCTCGGCATCAGCGCGGCGCAGTAGCGCCGGCACCTCACGGACGGCGAGCATTTCCTCGCCGAGGCGATCCACTGCGAACCCCAGGCCAGTGAACGCGTCGTGGTCCGATTCTGCCAACGCAGCCTCGCGCTTGCTCACTGCCACCTTCACCGGCACGAGCAAGGGTTGGGACTTGATGCCGTCGGCGTCAAAGCTCGTCTTCAGCCGCTCGTAGGTGATGCGCTCGTGGGCCGCGTGCATGTCTACGAGGACCAGGCCGGCGGCGTTCTGCGCGAGTACGTAGATGCCGTGCAATTGGGCCAACGCAAAGCCGAGCGGCGGGATCTCCGCGTCTTCGGCATTAACGGCCGCGCTCGCGGTCGCGACCCCGCTCAATTGCTCGTACACGCCCATTTGCTCTGCGACCGCCAGGCCCAGGTGCGGCTGGGCGCCGCTTGCGGCATACGAGCGCGATGCGCCGGAGGCGGCGGGGTTCTCATTCACCAAGCGCCGCTGGTGCTCGGCCAGATTCGGCACTTGCGCAGCGTCCGTCGTGGCGATCGCATTCTTTGCGGTGCGGCGCAGAAAGTCGTGCACCATGCGGCTTTCGCGAAACCGTACTTCCTGCTTGGTGGGGTGCGCGTTCACATCGACAAGAGCAGGGTCCATCTCCAGAAACAACACGTACACCGGATGCCGGTCGTGAAACAAGACGTCCCGGTAGGCCTGTCGCAAGGCATGTGTGACCACCCTGTCCTTGACGGCGCGCCCGTTGACGTAAAAATACTGCATGTCCGCCTGGCTGCGCGAAAACGTCGGCAGTCCGAGCCAGCCCCAAAGTTTGAGGCTTTCGCCCTCACGCTCGACGAACAGGGCTTGCTCGACAAATGGTTCGCCACAAATCTCTGCGAGTCGGGATTCCATCTGCTCGCGCTGCTGGCACGCGCGCAAACGCAATACGTTCTTGCGATTGTGCCGCAAGTTCATGGCAACGTCGAAACGACTGAGCGCGAGTTTGCGCACGAGGTTGTCGACGTGCCCGAACTCGGTACGCTCGGTACGCAAAAACTTGCGCCGCGCCGGCACGTTGAAAAATAAATCGCGCACATCGACCGTCGTGCCGGGCGGATGCGCCGCGGGCGCGGGCTCGCCGAACTCGCCCCCTCCGTGACCATCGAGTCGCCAGCCACCGGCGTCTGAAGACGTATTCGAGCTCAGGGTCAAGCGCGATACCGAGGCGATACTGGGCAAGGCCTCGCCGCGAAAACCAAGACTACTGACCTGCTCGAGGTCATCCAGTGTCTCGATCTTGCTGGTGGCATGCCGACTCAGCGCCAAAGCAAGCTCGTCTTTCGGGATACCGCAACCGTCATCCATCACCCGTATGCGTTTTGCCCCGCCCTGCTCCAGCTCGATGTCGATCACCGAGGCGCCGGCGTCGAGGCTGTTCTCCAAAAGCTCTTTCAACACCGACGCCGGGCGCTCGATGACTTCGCCCGCGGCAATCTGGTTTATCAGGTGAGTAGAGAGCTGGCGAATCGGCATTTATGGGTTCGCTCCAGACATCACCAAGCACGTGCGGACAGCATGCCTGGCGGTGCGCCGTTGATCGGTAAAATCGTCATTCTGGAACGCACTCGACCCTTTTGCGTGCATTGGGCGTTTAATATTCAGGCGTGGTAACGCGACAACATTCCAACTGCCATACGGGAATCCGCGTGTGCCTAAGCGTTAGCCGGCAACGTGCGTTACTTCTTTATTGTTTTCAATTAGTTATCGCGAATCAGCCCCGCCGAGAAAAAACGCTGTCGGCGCAGGTACAGATTAACAAAAATTTACCGATATAACCCTTGTTGTGCGGCGTAATAGGACTATATTTTGTTACAGAGAAGGTAGCAAAGCGCAGCTCAGCAAACGAATATAGTTGTTCACGGAACGAATTCTTTTGTATGTGCCTCTAAACGGAAACGCTGATGTCGTTTTAATCGAAAATCGAAGTAGTGCTGGTGCGAACGGTAACCTGCAAACGACCCAGTGATGGAGATCGCCAATGCCAAACCAGACGAACGGTGCGAACAGGGACAATCAGGAGAAGTTCCTCGATTCATTAGCCGCCTACACCAAAGAGCATAGCGCTCACTATTGGTCCGGCACCGTCAAAGCATTCCTGGCGGATATCCTGCCCACCGAGGCCACCCGCGTCGCACGCACCAGTCACGAGTACGTTTGGGATATGCTGCGTTGGTACGCCGACCGGAATCCCGCAGCAAACGACGAAGACGACAACAACAACACCGCTAACGAGCTGTTTGTCCACGAATTGTTCGGCATCGACGACGCCCTGAGCCGCGTCGTCGAGTATTTCAAGGCCGCAAGTGCGGGTTCCGACGTCGGCCGCCGCCTCTTGCTGCTGCTCGGACCACCGTCCGGCGGCAAGTCCACGATGGTAATCTTGCTCAAGCGGGCGATGGAAGAATACAGTCGCACCGAAGAGGGAGCGCTGTACGCCATCGCCGGATGCCAGGTGCACGAATCACCGCTGCACCTGATCCCACATACCATGCGCGCCGAGTTTCGCGACACCTATGACGTCGACATCAAAGGCACGCTTTGTCCGTATTGCCGCGCGCGGCTGGAAAACGAATTCGAAGGCGACTTCATGCAGATGCCCGTCGAGCGTCTCTTTGTCTCAGAGGCGGCGCGCACAGGCGTCGGCACCTATGCTCCGCACGATCCCAGCACTGCGGACATCGCCGACCTCGTCGGATCCGTAGACTTATCGAAAGTGGCGGAGATCGGCGACGAGGGCGACCCACGCGCCTGGTCGTGGTCCGGCGCAGTCTACGCCGCCAGCCGTGGCGTGCTCGAGATGATCGAAATTCTCAAGGTCAAGCGCGAATTCCTGTATCTGCTGCTTACGTTGACGCAGGAAAAGAACGTCAAAGTCTCGCGCTTCCCGCTGATTTATCTCGATGAGACCATCATTGCGCACACTAATCTCGCCGAGTTCAACAAGTTTTTGCAGGAAAAGGAAAACGAGGCGCTGCTCGACCGCATGGTCATCATCAAGGTGCCGTACACGCTGTCCTATCGCGAAGAGGCGCGTATCTACAAAAAACTGATCACCAACGCCACGGCGTTCAAGGACGTGCATCTCGATCCGCATGCCCTGAAACTCGCCGCTACTTTCTCGATCCTCACGCGGCTCAAGAAACCCGAGCGCGAAGAGTTCGACCTGAGCAAGAAGGTGAGGCTATACGCCGATGAAGACGTCGAAGGCTTCTCGGAACTGGACAAGACCCGGGTCAAGGCAGAGACGCCCGACGAAGGGCTCACCGGGGTGAGCCCGCGGTTTGTCATCAATGCCATTTCCAGCGCCATCATTCGCAGCGAGGTGAAGAGCCTGACCAGCATGGAAGTCCTGCTGGCCCTGAAAGACTCTATCGAATCCGACGCGCGCATGGAGGCAAAGCTCAAGAGTCATTGGATCGACTTTCTGGTGTTGGCACGCAAGGACTTCTACAACCGCTGGGTCAAGGAGGACGTGCATAAAGCCCTGTTCGCCTCGTTTGAGGAAGAAGCCCAGCAGCTGCTCGAAAAGTACCTCGAC
>JBPCXK010000412.1:0-3084 GCA_051008635.1 Gammaproteobacteria bacterium | reverse complement strand
GAAATCACACTGGGTCCTTGTCGTCATGGACCAGTTCACGCGTCGCATCATCGGGTTCGCGGTTCATGCCGGTGATGTCGACGGACCGGCTCTGTGCATGACGTTCAATCGAGTAGTGTCGAGGCAGACGCTTGCGCGGTGCCTCAGCACCGACCACGATCCCCTATTTCGGTACCACCGATGGGAAGCCAATCTGCGGATACTCGACATCGAGCCAATCAAGTCCGTGCCCTATAGGCCCGTTTCACATCCCTTCGTGGAACGTCTGATTGGCTCGGTGCGACGGGAGTACCTTGAGCAGGCAATGTTCTGGAACTCGCGGGATCTGGAGCGGAAGCTGTCGTCGTTCCGCTAGTACTACAACGAGAGCCGTGTACATAGCTCTCTCGGTGGATAGACACCTGCCGAGGTGAGTGGCAATTGCCAACGACTTCCGGCTGACATCGGCAACTATAGCTGGCAGTCGCACTGTGGCGGGCTCAATACGTTGCCAGTCGCGGCGTAGCTGATAATTCACCATGGACTGGGCAACGAAGTACCTTCTCGATGCACTCCTGGCTCAGGCTAAACATCACGGTATTTCGTTCGCGACGGCTGCATGAGGCCAGCGAGTCTGGGACCTCAACAGGCGCCTGTGTTTGGTCATAGGTAGATTCACTGTTGCTGTCGTAGATTGCTTGCGGTGGTTGTCCACTTCAGGGCGACTAGTTCTGCCCACGCGCAGCCGGTGAGTCGACCGATGGTGTCAAGCTGTCTTGATAAGCGGCAAAGAGCAGGGATCGCACCGAGGGCCATGTGTACTGACGGATTAGCTTGAGCCCGGATCCCCGCAACCGATCGCTTAGTGCCGCGTCGTTCAACAACCGCTTCGCGGCAGCCGCCATCGCTTGCGAATCGCCAGTCGGCACCAACAACGCGGTCTCGCCATCGGACACCAGATGTGGAATGCCACCGGCACGTGTGCTCACGACCGGCACGCCGCTGGCCAGGGCCTCGAGGATCGATATCGGCATGTTGTCGATGGTGCTGGCGTTCAACATCACGTCGGCACTAGTGTATAGCGATGCAATGTCTTCATTGTCCAGGCGGCCGCAGAACGTTACCGCGTCGGCAATCTGGAGCGTGTCCGCCAATCGTACCAACGCATCCCGCTCGGGCCCCGTCCCGGCGACAGTCAGCCTCGCGCCGGCGTCTTCGGCGTGCACCAGCTGAAAGGCCTGCAGCGCAGTCGGTATGTCATAGATGGGTTCGAGATTTCGGGTGACTATTAGATGTGGCGCGCTACGGTCAGTCGGGCGTTCCTTTGCATTGAATCGGCTCAGATCGACAACATTCGGCACGATGCGGGTTGCGACTCGACGTTTGGCGAACACCGCCTCCAGGAACGATGAAGGGACAACAACTGCTGCCGCTTTTTCGAGAGTTGGTGCCACCCAACGATAAGAACGCTGGAAAAATGCTTCAGCGTCACCACCTCGATAATTGACTAACACCGGTGTGTTGCGCAAGTTCGCCATCCAGACCGCCGGGGCCGCAAACAAGTGCCATGACCAGCCGGAGTTCGCCATCAGGTGCACGAGTTCGGCGCGGCCGATGGCACTCCATAAGGAAATCAAATAGGGGATCAAACGAAACACTGCACGCACACCGCGCAGCTTGCCGACAAAGGCGGGCCGGTAATCCGCATTGGTGCGTACGATCTCTACCGAAATGCCCTCGGTGCCCAACAGTCGGGCTAGCTGGCGGGTCTGATTGGCCATTCCGCCAGAAGGCGGTGGCAACGGCCCGACCAGTGCGATGCGTGACGGCGCCGGTGGCATCACGCGCAAACACGGCGCAGAAATGATTCGAACATCAGCAGCGTCCACAACGGCGTGCTGTTGTCACGCAGGCCGGATTGGTGTTGTTCGACCAGTTGGTTCAGATATTCGACATTGAAGAAGCCGCTGTCGGCCATTACCGGGCCAAGCACGGTTTGTTTCACCCGCTCCTTGAGAGGGCCTCTGAACCATTTGGCGAGCGGCACGGCGAAACCCATTTTGGGCCGGTACAGGATGTCGTCCGGCAATTGCGAACGCAGTGCGCTTTTGAATATGTACTTGCCTTCGCGGCCCCTGAGTTTGTAGCTGGGTGGCAGTCCGGATATCCATTCCATCAGCTTGTGATCGAGCAACGGCACTCGGACTTCCAGCGAATGAGCCATGCTGGCGCGGTCGACCTTGGTCAGAATGTCACCCGGTAGATAAGTCTTCATGTCCAGATACTGTACGAACGACACGGGGTGATCGGTCGGCGCCTCGGCCGCGTGCCGGCGCAATACTTCGACCGCGCCATAGCCTTGTAGTTGGCGCTGGAACGCGGGGTTGAACAATTGAGCGCGCATGGAGTCGCCCAAAAAAGAAACGCTGTGAAAGTAACCTTCAATATTATCTCGAGCCAATGCCTCGAAGGTCGATTTCGCCCGCAGCATTTTCGGCGCCCAGTCGGCCTTTGGATAAACACGACCGAGTAAACCGAACAGCGGGCGACGCAGCCCGCGCGGTACCAGTTCCCGCATGCGTTCTTCGTAACTATGCCAACGATAACGCCGGTAGCCGGCCAGATTCTCGTCGCCGCCGTCGCCCGACAAGGCGACAGTGACCTTGCGTCGAGCGAGCTCGCAAACCCGATAAGTAGGCAGTGCGGAGCTGTCGGCGAACGGCTCGTCATACATGGAACCGAGTATGTCGACCAGACTGAAATCGTCCGGATCGACCTGTTCGACGCGATGATCCGTTTGGTAGCGCTTGGCGACCTGTGCGGCAAATTGCGCTTCGTTGTATTGAGGATCGCCGAAGCTGATCGAACAGGTCTTAACCGGTTCGTCGATCAAACCCGCCATGGCCGCCACGACGGCGCTGGAATCTACGCCACCGGACAGGAACGCGCCGAGCGGAACGTCCGCTACCAACCGGATATCGACAGCCTCCTTCAGGCGCGTGAGCAACTCCTCGCCGGCTTGCTCTTCGCTAATTGCCGGCAAGGCGGTGAACGGCACTTGCCAGTAGCTCTTGCTGGGGCCGATCGGATCGCCGCGCTTTACCG
>JBPCXK010000411.1:0-10133 GCA_051008635.1 Gammaproteobacteria bacterium | reverse complement strand
CGCCCGGCGAGCAGCAAAGCATTGGCGCCGAGGCCGCAGGCGATTTCCAGGGCGTCGCCGGCGGCCGGTAGCAGGTGCGCGTTGTCGGCAAGTACCTCGGCCGGCCGGCTACGACCAATGCGCGCATCGCGATACCTGGCATCCCACTTGTTAGCCCGCATATTGCACCAGGATTACTTCAGGCATCCTGCCTTACGCCCTTCGGGCCAGCCTTCGGCTGTACAAAATCGCTCCCGGCGATTTTGTCGGATTTTTGGGTGAGGGCTGGACGCTGGGCGTGCAGATACCTGCCCAAAAACCGGATAGCGGGTTTGGGAACATTCTGTCACTGGCTAATATTCGCTTAACTGGCTGTGACACGTAGCTCAAAATCAAATCTCGTAGCGCCCTGGTGTAATATGCGGCCTTATATATCCGCCATGGCTATCGACGCCAGAACGCTGGCGTCAGCAGCACCAGCAAGGTGAAAATCTCCAGCCGCCCGAGCAGCATGGCGACGCACAAGACCCACTTGGCAATATCGTTGATGCTGGCGTAGTTGGCGCTCACTTGCCCAAGCCCGGGCCCCAGGTTGTTGAGGCTCGCGGCCACGGCGGAAAACGCCGTGATCTGATCGAGCCCGGTCGCCATCAGCACCAGCATCATCAGGCT
The DNA here is from genome assembly GCA_051008635.1 of Gammaproteobacteria bacterium. Taxonomy (GTDB): domain Bacteria; phylum Pseudomonadota; class Gammaproteobacteria; order JBPCXK01; family JBPCXK01; genus JBPCXK01. The sequence goes on along the minus strand of JBPCXK010000411.1, from coordinate 9,482 downwards.
GAACAAGGCCACGTAGGCGGAAAAAAACCCCCACACCGCATCGATGACCCCTTCGGGTAACGCTTGCTTGCCGATCTTTACGGTGATCTGCGCGTTGGGATGCACCAGCCTGATCAGCTCGCGCCGGCCCTGTTTTAGCAGCAGCATGAAACGTACGACCTTCAGCCCACCGCCAGTAGAGCCGGCGCAGCCGCCGATAAAGCTTACGAAGATCAGCAGCACCGGCACGAAGCGCGGCCAGCCGTAGTATTCCGCGGTAGTAAATCCCGTTGTGGTGCCTATGGACACGGCCTGGAACAACGCGTGCACGGAGGCATCGATTGCGCTGGGGAACGTCGCGTTCGCGTAGAGTGCGATTGCGCAAATAACCGCCACCAGGCCGAGGATCGACAGGTAGAACCGGAACTCCGAATCCTGCCGGTACGGTGTGATGGTCATGGACCGCCATGCCGCGAAGTGCAGGCCGAAGTTCGCGCCCGCCAGCAGCATGAACACCACGGCGATCATGTTGATCAGCTTGCTGTCGAAATAGCCGATGCTTTGGTCGTGTGTCGAGAATCCGCCGATCGAAACAGTCGAGAAGCTGTGCGATATGGCGTCGAACACATCCATGCCCGCGGCCCAGTAACCCAACGCACAGGCGACGGTCAAACCGAGATAGATATACCACAGTGCCTTGGCGGTTTCGGTTATCCGCGGCGTGAGCTTGGAGTCCTTGATTGGGCCAGGGGTCTCGGCGCGATAAAGCTGCATACCTCCCACGCCCAGCATCGGCAGTATGGCTACTGCGAGGACGATGATACCCATGCCGCCCAGCCACTGCAGTTGCTGGCGGTAGAACAGAATGGAGCGGGGTAAGTAGTCGAGCCCCACGATCACGGTGGCGCCAGTGGTCGTCAGCCCGGACATCGATTCGAACACCGCGTCGGTGACTGAGATGTCCAGCCGCTGGGATATGAGCAACGGTACCCCGCCGACCAATCCCAGCACCGTCCAGAACAGCACCACGACGACGAACCCATCGCGTATGCGCAGATCCTTGTGCACACCCCTGACTGGCGCCCAACACACCAGACCGGTGGTCAGCGTAATGGCGAAGCCGTAGAGGAACGGCCGTACGGTGAAGTCGTCGTACAGCCAGCCAAGCGCGGCTGGCGGCAGCATGGTGAGGCTGAACACGACCAGCAAAATGCCCAGCACGCGTTGAATGACCCTGATTTGCATTGGAGAATCAGCGCGAGCCGGTCAACCGCGCGGCGGCGACGGTCGGATTTTTGTCCCTGTGCACGTGCGCGAGTTTTTGTTGATGGCCGTGCTCAATACGCAAGTCGCGCGCGGTCAGATGAAAGTAATGCCGACCTGAAACAAGCGCTCGACGTCCGCAATTCGTTGTTTGTCCATCAGAAACATGATGACGTGATCCTCGGCTTCGATGACCGTGTCGTGATGTGCTGATATCACCTCGCCGTCACGTACGATCGCGCCGATAGTGGTGCGCGCCGGTAGTTTCACTTCCTCCACCTTGCGGCCCACGACCTTCGAGGTCTTGCGATCGCCGTGGGCGACGGCCTCTATTGCCTCGGCGGCGCCCCGCCGAAGCGAATGCACCGCGACCACGTCGCCACGCCGCACGTGCGCCAATAGCGTGCCGATGGTGACCTGCTCCGGTGAGATGGCGATATCGATGATATCGCTCTCCACGAGGTCGACGTAGCTCGGTCGCGTGATCAGCGACATCACCTTGCGCGCGCCGAGGCGTTTGGCCAGCATCGAAGACAGGATATTCGCCTCGTCGTCGTTGGTCAGTGCGCAGAAGACATCGGTGTTTTCGATGTTTTCCTCGAGCAGCGGATTTTCATCCGCGGCGTCACCCTGCCACACGATGGTCTTGTCCAGCACATCCGACAAATGACGCGCGCGCGCGTGATCGCGTTCGATCACTTTGACCTGATAATTTTTCTCCAGCACGCTCGCAAGATGGGCGCCGATGTTGCCGCCGCCGGCCAGCATGATGCGTTTGTACGGTTTGTCGAGTTTGCGCAGCTCGCGGGTGACGGCCTGTATGTTGCGTGCGGCGGCCACAAAGAACACTTCGTCGTCGGCCTCGAGAATGGTGTCACCATCCGGGATGATCGCCTCGCCACGCCGGAAGACCGCGGCCACGCGGGTCTCGACGCCCGGCATATGTTTGTGCAGGGCGCTGAGTTCGTGTCCCACCAGCGCCCCACCGTAATACGCCCTGACCGCGACCAATTGCACCTTGCCTTCCGCGAAATCGAGCACCTGCAGCGCGCCCGGGTGTTCGATCAGGCGTTGTACATAACGCGTGACCAGCAACTCCGGGCTGATCAACACGTCTATCGGCAGCGCCTCCTGTACGAACAATTCGGAGTAAGTCAGATATTCGGTCGAGCGCACTCGCGCGATCTTGGTGGGTGTGTGGAAAAGCGTATAGGCCACCTGACAGGCGACCATGTTGGTCTCGTCACTGTCCGTCACGGCAATGACGATGCTCGCATCGCGCGCGCCTGCGCGCTCCAATACCCGGGGGTGCGAGGCGTGTCCTTGCAGTGTGCGCAGATCCGCGCGGTCGCGAATTTCCTGCAGGACGTGAGTTTTGGTGTCTACGATCGTGATATCCAGCGTCGGTTCACGCGCGAGATTGAGCGCGAGTGACGAACCCACCTGGCCAGCGCCAAGAATGATGATTTTCATGCGCAGGCTCGAACGCTGCAGCTCGTTGGGCAACGGCTAACGCAAGGCCGCACAGGCGCAAAGTTGCGAGGATTCATTGACCGCTTTGCAAGCGTGTAGTCAGCGTGTGGTGCGACGCCGGATACGAAGGCTCAGTTTGTGCACGTGGTTTCTCCGCGTCTTGGCTGTTTTCTTCTTGTCGTAACCGGGGATTTCGATGTCTTACTCGACAGGGCTCGCAGCGCCCGCCTTTTTCGGATCGATGCCCAGACTTTTCAGTTTGCGATACAGGTTCGTGCGTTCCATCCCTACACGCAGCGCCAGCTTACCGACACTGCCGCCCGCTTGTTGGAGCTGATGCAGCAAATAGCTGCGCTCGAAAGCCTCGCGCGCCTCGCGCAGCGGCAATTCGAACAGATTGCCATGAATCTGCTGGCCGTGGCCAGCGCTCGCAGTGCGGCGGCCGAGCGCTGATTCCAGCTCTGCGACACTGATTTCTTCTTCATTGCCCAGGATCAGCAGGCGCTGTACGAGATTACGCAGCTCACGGATGTTGCCCGGCCAGGAGTAGTGCAGCAAACGGTTTTGCGCGGCGATGGCAAAGTGCCGGTAGGGCAGACCCTCGCGCACGGAATAGAAATCAACGTAGTGGTTGAGCAACTCGGGCACGTCCTCGTTGTGTTCGCGCAGCGGTGGCACTTGCAGCGGCACGACGTTGAGTCGGTAATAAAGATCTTCGCGAAACCGCCCGGCGCGCACCTCGGCGTCGAGGTTGCGGTGGCTGGCCGCAACCACGCGCACGTTGACCTCAACGGATTCGCTGCCGCCGGCGCGAATGAATTTCTGGCTTTCCAACGCGCTCAACAAACGGCTTTGCGCGGGCAGATCCATGTCCGTGATTTCGTCGATGTACAACATACCGCCGCTCGCCTGTTCGAGCAGCCCGTAGTGAATTTTCTCGCCGTCCTCGCTGCCGAAGAGCTCGACCGCGGATTGCTCACGCGCGACCGCCGCGCCGCCCACGGTCACGAACGGGCGCTCGCGGCGCGGGCCGAGATTGTGGATGTAGCGCGCGATTGCTTCCTTGCCGGTGCCCGGCTCGCCGGGGATAAACAGCCAGGTGTCGTGTTGCGCGACGCGGCGCGCCTGCTCGCGCAGGTGTTGCATCGCGCCGCTGGAGCCCACGGGCTCGGCGCCCGGCAAGGCCTGCTGGCGAAATCCGATATTTTCTTTGTAAAGCAGGTCGGCTTCCAGCGCGCGGCGTACGCTGAGTAGCAGCTTGGCGGTCGTGAGCGGTTTTTCCACAAAGTCGTACGCACCGAGGCGGGTCGCCTCTACCGCAGTCTCGACCGTGCCATGCCCGGACATAACGACCACCGGACAGGGCAGTCCGCCGGCCTCTTGCCAGGATTTGAGCAGACTGATGCCGTCTTCGTCCGGCATCCAGATATCCAGCATGATCAGATCCGGTCGCCGCAGCCGCCGCTTCTCCCGCGCGTAACTGGCGTTTTCGGCGGTGCTGACTTCGTAGCCCTCATCCTCGAGTATTTCCTGCACAAGATTACGGATATCCGGTTCGTCGTCGACGACCAGAATGTGCTCTCCTGTCATGCTGCATTCCCCCGTAGTTTTTGTTGCGCCTGATCAGCGGCCGCTACCGGCAGCATGATGCGGATTTTCGCACCGCCGTCCTTGCCGTTCTCCGCCCACACCATGCCGCTATGCTCTTCCACGATCTTCTTCACGATGGCCAGCCCCAGGCCGTTGCCCCGCACCTTGTTGGTGATGTAGGGCTCGAACAGGTGTTCCATGATTTCCTCCGGAATACCCGGGCCGTTGTCGCTGATGACCAACTCCACAAACCAGTTGCCCGCGTGCTCGGTCGAGCCGGTCGTGATCCTGAGTTGTCCGCCCTTCTGTCCCTGCAAGGCCTCGCAGGAGTTCTTGATGAGATTATGCAGCAGCTGCCGGATGCGCACGGCGTCGGCATCGACCCGCGGCCCCTTGCGCTCCAGTTTCAGCACGAACTTCGTTTTGTCCGGATTGGATCGGTAGAGTTCGGTGACTTCCGCGACGAGGTCGTTCAGATCCAGCGGGCTAGTCTCCATGGTCGGCGGGCGCGCGTATTCGCTGAAGGCGTTGACCATGGTCTTCATCGATTCGACCTGTTGGACGATGGTGTGGGTCGAGCGATCGAGCACCCGGGCCTCTTTATCCTGGAGCTGCGGCAGGAGTTTGGCGCGCAGGCGCTCGGCGGACAGCTGTATCGGTGTCAACGGATTCTTGATCTCATGGGCAAGACGGCGGGCGACCTCGCCCCAGGCCGCGTCGCGCTGCGCGCGAATCAGCTCCGTGACGTCGTCAAACACGATTACGTGCTCGCCGAGCGAGCCGCCCAGATTCGGCAACCGCGTGCCGCGGCACATGAGTACCTTGCGCCCGCTGGTGCCGAGCAGGCTGATTTCACGTTGCCAATCCTTCTCTGCACTCTCGATTACTGGAATCAAACCCAGAAAAAAAGGCTCGAGCACGGGCTCTGAGACCGCGAGCTTGCTCAGCGCACAACCCAGGTGTTGTGGCAGATCAATGCCCAGGATTTGGCTGCCGGTGGCGTTGACGGTGCGCAGCACAAGCTGATTGTCCAGCGTCATGATGCCGGACGACAGGTTTTCCAATACCGTTTGTAAGTAAGTCCGCTGTTCTTCCACCAGCCGCTGGCTGGTTTCCGCTGCATCGCGCGCTTGCGCCAGGCGCGCCGTCATCTGGTTGAACGATTCCACCAGCATCCCCAGGTCGTCGCGTTTGCCCACGGGCAGCTTCTTGTGGAACTCGCCGGCTGCCACCAGCTTCGTGCCCTGGGCCAGCTCGTGCACCGGCGCCATCAAGCGGCGCGAGGAAAAAAACGCCGCCCACACCGCGAACAGCACGCTCAGCAGCAAAACAAGCGACAGCGTGAGCGTGAAGCTCTGTTTGAGCGGCTTGCGCAAATACGACAGCTCATTGTATTTGCCATAGGCGTCCTGCACCGTACCTGCCAGATCGTTGATCCGACCGGTCAGTGGATACAGCACCTGCAGCATGCGTTTTTGCAAATCCGGCTGTGTGCCGGGCACCGGCAACACGAGGCGAACTTGCAAACCGACGTCGCTGCCGGGTTCGAGCCCGACGTAACTTTGGCCAAGGCTGACCAGCCGCAGGATATCCTCGCCCGGCATACGCGGCACCATGGACGCCGAGAGCTCGCCGCTGGAGGCGATGATGCGGCTGTGGTCGAACAGCGTGAGCTCGATCGCGCCGCTTGCGATAAGCAAATCGTTCAACACCAGCGGCGCCATCGGTGCCGGTACATCGGCGAGTTGCACGGCCATGGGCTCGGTCTGCCGGCGCAGTTGGCGCATGAGCAGGTCGAGCGAGGACCGGCTGAGGTCCAGCGAGCCCTCCAGCGCTTCTTCTACACGTACGTCGAACCAACTGTCGATTCCGCGATCGAGAAATTTCACGGAGAACGTGTACACGATTGCCACGGGCACCAGGGCCAGCACGACGAACATGAGCATCAGCCGAAAGGTCAGCCGCGACCCCGGTTCCTGTGCGATCACCTGACGAACGAGCCCGTACAAGTTAGTACCGATCAGCGCAATGAGCGCAATCAGCAGCAGCGTGTTGAGCACGAGCAGGGATATGTACAGCTGTCCGAAGCGCGTAGAACTCTGCGTGACATCGCTCATCAGATAGAGCGATATCATGAGCAGCACGAACAGCCCGAGCATGGGCAGCAGACTTGTGGCCATGCGTTTCATGGCAGTTTCCAATTATACCAGTCACTGCCGAGCCGCCAGGCGCTCGACAGGTAAGCGCGTGCGCGGATCGGCAGCGGCAGCTGATCCAGCGCCAGAGTCACTCGCAGCTGCCCCCAGTATGCGCCGCTCGGATCGAGCAACGCGGAGTCGATGACTGGAAAATTGCTCACCGTGCCCATATGTGCCAGCGCCGCAGACAAACCGGGAAAGGTATCCGTCACGCGCGTGTTCAGATTTTGCACCACGTACTGGCGGCTGAGTTCGTGATAGTCCAAGCGAAAGCGCTGGACGACGCTCGCGAACACGCTGTCCCACACGTAGTCGCGTTCAGCCAGAATTTCGATTTCCATTTCGAACTCCAGCGCCACGCCGTTGGTGAGAGCCTCGCGCACGGGCTCGGTGAGTTCGTAGTCGACGACCGCACTCAGCTGGTAAACGCCGTTGTTGTTGTGAACTTTGGCGTCTTCGATCACCAAGCCGCGCGACTTGGCCTCGCTGCCCGGCAGCAGGCATAAGGCGCCACAGGCCAGCAGCAATATACCGCTGGCCGTTTGGTTACATTTTATTAATGGCTGCAGCATGACAACGTCTTCACCCGGCCTTGCGCACAAGGGCGTAGTAAAAGCCATCCATTCCCTGTTGTCCCGGCATGATCTGCACGCCGCAAGCAAGCACATCAGCCCACGCGATACCGCTATCGAGCACTGTCGCATCACTGTGTGTTCGAGCGAAGCGTTGCATTTGTTCGTCATTCTCCGCCGGCAAAATCGAGCAGGTGACATACGACAGCATACCGTCAGCGGCTAGCAACGGCCATAGCGCTTCCAGGATTTCCGCTTGCTGCTCAGCCGTTGCCGCGACGTCTGAGCCCCTGCGCAGCAGCTTGACGTCGGGGTGTCTTCTTATGACGCCGGTCGCGCTGCAAGGCGCATCGAGCAGAATGTAGTCGAATGCCCGCCCGTCCCACCAGTCGCCTGGCGATCGCGCATCACCGGTGATGACTTGCGCAGCTAGCTCGAGCCGGTGCAGCGTATCGTCGACACGCGCCACCCGCTGCGGGTCAATGTCGAGCGCGACGAGATCGAGGTCGCCATCCGCGCGCTCCAGAAGATGCCCGGTCTTGCCGCCTGGTGCGGCGCAGGCGTCGAGGACCCGTGCGCCGCGCCTGCAATCGAGCAGTGAGGCCGCCAATTGCGCGCCGGCGTCCTGCACCGAAACCTGGCCCGCCGCGAAACCCGGTAGTGCGGCGATGTCCACGGCTTGCGCGAGCGTTACGGCGCTGTCGATGAGTGGGTCGCGGCGGGCGGGAATGCCCGCGGCTGTCAGGATCTCAAGGTACTCGTCCGCGCTGACTCGGCGGCGGTTGACGCGCAAGGTCATCGGTGGCCGTTCATTGCTGGCTCGCGCAATGCCTCGCCAGCTTTGCGGATAGGCTTTCTGGATCGTTTCGAGCAGCCATGCCGGGAATGCCAGCTGCTGAGCGGCTACGCTGTCGACCTCGTGGAGTATGCGGGGTTGTTCACGCAGGAAATTACGCAGCACGCCGTTGAGTAAGCGCTTGGCCCAGGGTTTGCCCAGCGTGCTCGCCGCCTCAACCGTGGCCTGCACCGCCGCGTAGTCGGGCAAGCGCATATGGATGAGCTGATACAGACCAGCGTTGAGTAGACACTGCACGTCTAGGTCACGTGACTTCAGCGGCTTGCCAAGTAACGCATTGGCGATCGCGCTGAGCCGATAGTGCCAACGCAGCGAACCGAAACACAGCTCTTTTACCAGCGCGCGATCAGGCGCTTGTGCGACCTCGGAAAGTTGCTGTGCAAGCGCGCTCGTGAGGGATTCGCCCGAGCCGACGACGCGTTGCAAGACGCGTGCGGCGCACGCGCGGCTGTCATGCTTCGGCATTGTTGCTCGTCAGGAAGTGAAGCACGCGCCAGCCAGGTCGTGCGCGTTGAGAAAGTCCGCGGCCGACAATACCTTGCCGCCAGGCATTTGCAGCTTGCTTATGCGCAGCGCCTTGTCGCCCGTGGCCACGTCGATGCCGTGTTTGTCACAGCGCAGCACCGCGCCCGGTTCTCCCGCGCCGTCAACGAGTTGCGCTTTCCATATTCGCAGGGCTTGTCCCACATATCGGGTCTGTGCCACGGGCCAGGGGTTGAAGGCGCGCACCTTGCGTTCGAGGAGTCTTGCGGGTTCGGTCCAGCGCAACAGTGCGTCGGCCTTGCTGATCCTGGGCGCATGCGTTGCCGCGCTTTCATCTTGTGGTTGTGGTTTCACCCTGGTTGGGGCGCGCAGGTATTCCCGCAACGTCTCGGCGCCGAGCCGAGCCAGTTTGTCGTGCAGACTTAGCGACGTGTCTCGCGGCTCGATCGTGCACGTTCGCCGCAGCAGCATGTCGCCGGTGTCCAGACCCGCGTCCATCTGCATGAGCGTAATCCCGGTTTGCGCGTCACCGGCCAGGATGGCGTGCTGAATGGGCGCCGCGCCGCGCCAACGCGGCAACAAGGAGGCGTGGACGTTGATGCAGCCAAGGCGCGGAGCCCGCAGGACCTCCAGCGGTAACAGCAGGCCATAGGCGGCGACAATCATGAGATCGGCGTGCAAGCCCGCCAGCTCGTTTTGGGTTGCCGCGCAGCGCAGCGTTTCGGGTTGTCTGATCGGCAGGCCGAGCTCGAAGGCGCGCTCCTTCACCGCGCTGGCCCGTAACTTTCTTCCCCGTCCCGCGGGGCGGTCCGGCTGTGTATATACGGCTGCGATGTCCACGCCTTCGTCATGGAGGGTTTGCAGGGCAGGCACGGCAAAATCGGGCGTGCCTGCGAAAATCACGCGCAGTGTCGTGCTCATGGGACTTTCCTGCTGCCGTGCGGGGAGCTTGCGGATTTGGGTGCTAGCCCGCATTTCTCACCACGATGACGAGCCCTCGCTTGATCTTTGATTCCACAACGCATTTTCTTCAGTCGGAAATACGACCTGTATTCCGCTCCTTCAGAA
>JBPCXK010000410.1:0-4315 GCA_051008635.1 Gammaproteobacteria bacterium | reverse complement strand
CAGCTGATCAGGTCCGCATAGAACTGACCGAAGGTCGTGTCCAGAAACTCGGTGCCAGCCGGCAAACCGATGTCGGCCACGTCGGCAAGTAGCTGACGGGCAAGCCGCAGGCCCTTGTTGATCCGGTAGGAGCCGTCCAGGTCGGGGTCATTGATCAGCCCTTTCCAACCGACGACGGTACGCGGTTTCTCGAAATAGACCCGCATGGCCAACAGCAACGTATCCGCCACATCATCGGCGACAACTCTCAGCCTGCTGGCGTACTCGCGAGCCGCTTGTGGATCATGAATCGAACACGGACCGACGACAACCAACAGGCGGTCGTCTCTCTGATCGAGAATGGCCTCAATGGCATCGCGGCTGCGACGCACCAGGTCGGCGGCTGCGTCCGTCAGAGGGATCTCTTCCGCAAGTATGGCCGGCGCCAGCAACGGGCGAGTTTTGCTGATACGCAGATTGTCGGTTCTCATAGGGCTCGCCCGCGCAACCGTTTATCGTCACCCCCCGGCCACCAGGCGAGCCGACGGGTCGCTTCAAGATAGATGCCGCCCTTGCCTGAAACTTGGTTCAAGCGGTGATTGACACCTCGTGCCGTACAGGGAAGTTGACCGACGCCGCGACAAAACACACTTTGTGCGCCTTTTCGTGCAAGGCCATTGCTTTGTCTTGGTCGGCGCCGGCGGCGAGCACGACTTTGGGATGCAGCACCACCTCGGTGAAATGTCCACCGCCACCGCTCGCCTCCATCGTGCCTTGCGCATCGTCCTCGTATGACTCAACGGCAATGCCGGCCATCGCGCACAGCGCCAGATAACTCAGCATGTGGCAGGCAGACAGTGAGACAACCAGCATGTCTTCCGGATTATGCAAGGCGGGATCACCCTTGAACGCCGGATCGGCTGAGCCTTTGATACTCGGCTTGCCGTCGATATGCACGGTGTATTCGCGCGAATAGGATTGATAGTCAGCTGTCGGACCGGCGGCGGCCCCGCTCCACTCCACTTTCGCCTTGTAGTCGTGTGTTGTAGCCATAGGGCACCAATGTTGTTATGCGGTTGAACGTAGTGGCTCAGCGGCGGCGAACCGCGCTCCCATCTGCTTGCGCACCTTGACGGTGTCGTCCACTGTCTCCGTGCCTCTTGGCATTGTGGCGCAAACGTCGCGCTTTGCAAATACGCCGTCAATCCCGGACGAGCTCCTTGCTCTTCCAGATCGACCATACGAAACCACTGAACACCGATACCGTCAGCTCGTCCCGATACAGGGGGCTGTCCTGGTTGGCCGCGCCGGAGTAGACGCCGATGCCGGCGCCGACAAACACACGGACACTGCGCGTGAACGATCTGGATACGGCAAAGCTGAAATTTGAGCCCAGGTAGCCCGCGTCGGCGCCAAACGCCGGGCGGTCTGACAGCGCAAACTCGGGATCGACCTCGTAGAAATAGTCCATCAACCGCTCCGTTGCCCACACTGGTCCGCCAAAGGCGCGAAAACGGAGCTTCAGCGGCGTGATGTCCGAGCGTCGGTAGCTGAGCCGCGGGTTGAACACAAAACCGCGCTCGTCGATCGAGGAAAAATCCGTGGAGAAAACCGCCCGCAATTGCAAATTCAGATTCAGCAACTGCGCATCCGGCTCGTCGATCAACTTGACCTTGAGCTGCGGCCCGATGCCGAGCAACAAGTCGAGGTCAGGCATGCCACGGCGCGCAGCGTTGTTGTCGGAATCGACGGGGAACGCGGCGCTGAGAGTGACATCGAGCTCGTAGCGGCTCGTCTCGAGAAATCGGCCGCGCACGGAGTCACGGTCGGCACGGAGGAACTCACCGCGATAAATGCCGAACGGGAAGCCAAGTGCGCGGAACGTGTTCTCATCGGCCGCCGGGTAGTCGGGAATCGATCCGAACACGGCGCCGACGCCGAACTCCCACAATGGCTCGCCGTTTTCGTCCGCCTTCACTGTGAAGGCGATAGTGAGCCACAGCAGCCACACCATCGCCGCGCGCAGGATATTATTGTTCATTCAGTATCCGCTTCAGCGCACCCGTGTCGTCGCGGTCGAACCAATCCTCCAGCAAGCGATAGGCAATGGAGACACGCGTGGGTACTTTAACCCGGCCGCTCGCGAGCTCCGCGGTGAGCCGGTCGCGTGAAAACCACCGCGCGTCTTCGAGCTCCTCATCGTGGAACGTGAGCCCCGTGGTTTGCGCCTCGGCCGTGAAACCCAGCATGATCGAGCCGGGAAACGGCCACGGCTGCGAAGAGTGGTAATGAACGCGCGAAACGACAACGCCAGACTCCTCCTCGACCTCCCGAATCACCGCGTCTTCAAGACTCTCGCCAGGCTCGACGAAACCGGCAAGCGATGAGTAAACGCCCGCTGGCCACTGCGCCTGCCTCCCGAGCAGGCAACGTTCGGCATCCGTGACCAGCACAATGATGGCCGGGTCGGTGCGGGGAAAATGTTTACGCGCACAAGCATCGTTGCAGCATTCGCGAATGAAGCCCGCCTCTGTGCTGCGCGTGGGGCTACCGCAATCGCCGCAAAAGCGGTTGCGGCGATGCCAGTAGGTCATTGCGCGGGCGTAGGCGAGCAAGGCGGCATCGTGTTCGGAAAGTAACGGCGCTGCGCCGCGCAGCTCGAGGAATTCGCCGAAGCGCGCCAGCTCATCGCCCACGCTGTCGTCGGCAGCCTCCAGATCGACGACGACAAAGGCTTGCCCGTCCCGTTCTCCCAGCAGACATATCGAGTGAGCACTGCTCAGCTCGACGTCCGCCGGGTTCAGGTAAACCGGCTGCTGATCTCGCAGCAGATTCCGCGAACGCCACAGCGGCACGAGCACGGTCGATGCGTCGCTGAGACGCGCCTGCAACCACCCCGGGTCGCGACGCTTGAGCGCAGCCCGATCGAGTTGCAAGGCGGCGAAGCAGTTCAGGCTGGAGCGGGAAAAATGGTCCATTGGCGGAATCACGAAATCCAGCCCGCATGTTGCACCAGGATTACTTCAGGCATCCCGCCTTTCGCCCTTCGGGCCGGCCTTCGGCTGTACGAAATCGCTCCCGGCGATTTGTCGGATTCCTGGGTGAGGGCCGGACGATCCTTACCTGCACGTGCAGAACCAGCCGAAAACCGGATAGCGGGCTTGGGAGCATTTCGTTACTCGCTGATATTCGGATAACTGAACTGAGACACCTGGCTTAAGAAAAAACTTCGAAGCACCCCGTGCAACATGCGGGCCGAATGATGACGTCACTCGCGGGCGGCATGCAAGTCGCGATGGCGATTGAACCACTGCCGGCAAGCCGCGTAAGGTCGGGCCACATCCCAGGACGGCAGTGATCTTGTTGCTGATCTCGAGCGGGCTTTGGGCGAATAGCATCGTTGACATCTTATTTGGTTTTAGTACGATGTGGTTGATGAGAACGACGTTGACAATCGATGACGACATCGCCGCCAGGATCGAGGCCTTACGGCGTGAGCGCGGCCTGTCTTACAAAAAAGCGGTCAACGCCCTGCTGCGCGATGGCCTCGAGCACCAGACCACGCGGACGGCCGCGAAAAGATATCGCACGAAACCGCGCAAAATCAGTATTCGCCCGAGCGTCGATCCCACGAAGCTGAATCAATTTGCCGACGAGCTGGAAGCTGAAGCATTCCAGGAGAAGCACAGCAGTGCGCGCAAGTGATTCTGCCCGACGTCAACCTGCTGATTTATGCGGTTGACGAGACAAGCCCGTTTCACCAACGCGCACGCACATGGTGGGATGGCGTTCTCTCGTCACGCGAGGTGGTCGGGCTTTGCTATCCGGGCATCCTCGGTTTCATTCGCTTAACCACCAACCGCCGCCTGTTCGAATCGCCGCTCAGCGTCGGAGAAGCGATTGACGACGTCGAGCGCTGGTTGGCGCAACCGCATACGCGGCTGCTCGTCCCGACTGACTCCCATTGGCCTTTGTTGGCGCAACTGCTGAGGTCGCTGGGCGCGGGCGCCAACCTGACTACCGACGCCCACCTTGCCGCGCATGCTATCGAGCACGGTTACACACTCTTTTCGAACGACGCGGATTTCGCCAGGTTTGAAGGGCTGCGATGGCAGAACCCTCTGGCCGAATGATTACATTGATTGATCCCGCCAAGGCGCGCGCCGACACGCCCGGCTGCAAAAACGTTTTGCATTTCAACAATGCGGGGGCAGCGTTGATGCCACAGATCGTGCTCGACGCCGTTATCGAACATCTGGAGCTGGAGATCGCAATCGGCGGTTACGAAGCTGCCGCCAAGGCCGATGAGAAGATTGAGCACACTTATGATGCAGTC
>JBPCXK010000409.1:0-3998 GCA_051008635.1 Gammaproteobacteria bacterium | reverse complement strand
ACCGCAATCATTGGCGCCCCAGAACAATACGCTGGCAGCAAAGGAGGATACAGACAATGGCTGATTCGAAAACTGAGGAAACGGTCGTCGAAGCTACCCCGCATTGCTTGCACGTCGTCGGCATCGGACGCACCGGAGCGGGTTATGTAGACGGCCTGCTACGCACGGGCGAGGTCGAAGATCTTTTGATGGACAAAAGGGCGCGTGTCGCCGCGCTGGTGATAGATGTCGGCGATCACGACCTCAAGCGCGCTGAAGGATATGCGGATGCACTCGGCGAACGCTTGCTGGAACGAGGCATCCCGCGCGAGCATTTCCATTTCCAGTCCGTTTCTCTTGACGTACCGCAGCGCGACGATTTGCTCGCGAGCCTGGGGCGCGTGCCGGACAAGGCCTGGCTCGCCGAGGACGTCGAGCTGCCGGCGACGGGCTCGCATCTTACGAGGGCCGTGGCCAAGGCTATTTACGCCAAGGCATATTACGACGATCCGCGTCCCCTGGACGGCGCGCTGACCGCGTTCGCCGAACATGCGGAGCAGTCCGAACTGCCGTCACGCGTAATGATTTGCTTCAACCTCGCCGGGGGCACCGGTAGCGGTATGGCCGTGGATCTTGCACGACACCTGGCCAACGACAAACTGGGCGGCCGGCTGCCGGTCATAGGTGTAGGTCAACTGCCACACAGCGGCGACGGTGACACGCCGGCAAGCCTGTTCGCAAGCCTCAACGAATTCGAGTGTATGTTCGACGACAGCAAGAATACCGGCGTCACGAAGGGGCATGGCGACAGCTACGGTAATCCCTTCTCCGGCGGCTTCTTCGTCGTTAACACGGAGCACACGTGGCAGCGCCTCACGTCTTATACCGACACCGGTGAAACCGGCATTCGCAATCGAATCCGTCAGGAGGTGACCAACAAATTCGCTCAGGATTCGTTTATGCGTTTTGCGATGCGTGATGAGGACAGCGCGCTTTCTCAGGTGCTGGCTGCCAACGGCAACGGTAACTGGATGTTCTACAACCTGGCGAAGTTCACCCACCCCGGTGTCCAGGTCTTGCCCGGTGAGCCCTTGAGCAAATGGCGTACCGTCATCGATCAGTGGATCGGCCATCTGGACGATTTCTCCGGCTTGAAAAAAGAGTTCCGCTCGAGCCGCGCGGATATCCACGTGCACGCCCCGCGGGAAATCGGTTTCGAGTACATCGACGCGAAGCTGAAAGCGAAAATGGAAGAGAGCTTTCTATCGAGCAATGATGCGGAAGTGCACATTGCGAACCACGAGTTCTTCGACCATCTGACGTCATATGCCGATATTGTACTGCCCGGGCTTTCGCCCACGCATCTCGAGCGCTACTGGCAGGCGCGTGACGCATACGAAGCGTTGGGCGAAAAGGAACAGAAGATGTGTCATTCATGGCTGCTTGAAAAGGATGTGGTTGTGTCGAATACCGAACAAGCCGCCTCTTGATGCTACGCCGGTAAGTTTGCGGGTGGCTTGACGGAGTCGGCCACGAGACTGTGACAATATTCGGATCTGCCCCCTCTCCCCAGCGGGGAGAGGGTTGGGGCAAGGGGGATCAGCGCTTGATTTTCACACCCCTCACTGGGGCCCTCTCCCCTCAAGCAGAGAGGAGACTGCATGCTTTCGTAGTCCCATCCAGCGCACCCTTCTACGGAAAAGCTTCTCCCGTGTCGTTGGCTTGTGTAAACACGACTCGCACCGGACCGTTTGTCACTGCCGAACCGGTTTTCGAAGGCGCGTTCAATCCTGAGTGGAACAGCAGCATGTACATCGATTCTCAGATCAAGCTGATCAAAATATTCTGGCCGCCGATTACCGACCATACCTACGAGCGGATCTCGCGACCGAAGTGGCGAATTCAACTCAACTACGCCTGCGGCGCGGAAATGATCCTCGAGGAGCAACCCGACGACATGATCCAGTGCCTGGTTCTGGGCGCCTACAATAGCGGCCTGAAGATCGTAACCAACATCAACGAGATCTCTGCAGACAGCGAGCGCCCTGCAGCGCCGTTTGCGAACTGGAAGGATTTTCAGCCTGTTTTTCTGGAGCAGTAACGCTACTGATACAGGTCGACAGTGCAGGCACACAGATTCGATCGGTAACCAGGGCCGGTATCTGACCCATCTTTCGCGGGGGCAGGCATGAACGCTCCTCCGCAGACCTGAGCCGTGGCTACGCTTTGCGGAGTATCGTCGAAGCTGAGCGTCCAGCCCCGTGGACAATGCCACCGCCAGCCAGTTGGGAGGGGAGCGCGTCGACATTGGACAAATGAGGCAATCACCAGGGGTGCAAGCTGCGCACAAGCGTGTATTGACACCTGCACTGCTGACCGACATTCCTCTGTCGACTAAACTTGTTTCCAAGAGTCGTACGGGGAATAACCCAGGCGTGTGTTGCAACATGGCGACCTGCGGAGTTGTTGACGCCACGCACTAACCAAAACAGAGGAGATGGCCATGAAAAACAATGCCGCGGAGATCGATCAACGCGTTTACGATTTGTACGACGAGTATTGCCATGGATTCATTGATCGCCGTGAATTCTTGCGCCGCGCAGGTGCGATCACGGTTGCTGGCGTTTCCGGCCTGACGATGGCCCAAGCGTTGTTACCCCGTTATGCCAAAGCGCACACCATTTCGTTCACCGACAAGCGCATCAAGGCCAACTACGTAACGTACGACTCCCCCGGAGGAACCTCGGGAGAAATGAAGGGCTACCTGGTGCGGCCCGCCAGCGACGGGCCGCATCCGACAGTGCTGGTAATTCACGAAAATCGTGGCCTGAACCCGTATATCGAAGATGTCGCCCGCCGCCTGGCGGTTGAAGGGTTTCTGGCGCTGGCGCCGGACGGGTTGTCGCCAGTCGGCGGGTATCCCGGCAATGATGACGACGGGCGGGCGCTGCAGAAAAGCCTCGAACAGGCCAAGCTCAAGCAGGACATGCTCAACGGCGCGCGGTACCTGAAGGCGCAAGAAGCATCAACCGGCAAGCTCGGCGCAGTGGGCTTTTGCTGGGGCGGCGGCACCACGAACTTCCTCGCGGTTACGATGGGTGGGGACCTGAATGCGGGCGTGCCGTTCTACGGCGCGGCGCCGTCCAGCGAGGACGTCGCCAGGATCAAGGCGCCGCTGCTGATTCAGTCAGCCGAGAACGATGACCGGATCAACGCCATGTGGTCCGACTTCGAGGCGGCGCTGAAGGCTGCAAACGTCGTTTATGAACGGCATTTGTATCCAGGCACTCGGCACGGTTTTCACAACAACTCGACACCCCGTTATGATGAAGGGGCCGCCAAGCTCGCCTGGGAACGGACGGTAGCGTTCTTCAAAACGCATCTTGCATAGACGCGTGGTCAGCACGCGACGCATTTCGGCGACATCGTTCAGCGCATCGCGGCGTGCGCCGAGCGCATCGAACTCATCGAATAAGTAGACGCCGCGCCGTGCATCGACTTCATCAAACACCAGACGCAGTTGCGCCGCGGTTTCACCCATAAAGCGCGTGATCAGCGCTTCAAGACGAATCACGAACAACGGAAGTTTGAGCTTCTTCGCGAGCGCCTCGGCCGACATGGTTTTGCCCGAACCCGGTAGGCCCAAAAAAAGCAGGCGTCGATTGGGCACCTTGCCATGTTCCCGCAGCCAGTCTCGCCGCAACTGCTCGCGCACAAGATCCGACATCTTTTTCTTCAGCGGCTCAGCGAGGACCACGTCGTCTAGGGTGAACTGCGGTTCGCGAAGCTCTAACAAGCCGTCTAAGTCGCCACGCGGCTTGGCGAACGTTAACGGAACGGATGCTTTGGGTTTTGTTTGCGCGGGCGCCTCATCGACTGCCTTACGGATGTCTTCTGCCATTTGCCTGTGGCCACTGCGCGCTTCTGCGGCCGCCACTTGGAGCGCGATGGAATAGAACTGTTCGTCGTCATTGCGTGCTCGACTCCGAATCATGGCAAGTATTTTTTGTGTATTGGCC
>JBPCXK010000408.1:0-2652 GCA_051008635.1 Gammaproteobacteria bacterium | reverse complement strand
CGATCAATACCCTCGGGCGTTGCCAGAACATCATAGACATTGTCGGGACTCACGCCGTCGGCGATCAGTGCCCACTCCAGGTTCACGTCGACGGTCTTGCGTAGCCCCCGCCGGCCTGGAAATTTCGCGGTGTTCCAGAAATCTTTGATGTCCGCGGGCTTGTCATGCGGGTACATGGAGTCGTCGTAAGCGATGATCGTGGCCCACGACACGGTGCCCACGCCGCATTCATGCAGCGCACCCGTTATAAAGTCTTCACTCGCCGGCTTGCCCTTATCGCTGGGCGGCAGCATTGAGTGGTCGATGCGTTCGAGTAAACCGCTGTCGCAGCCGAGGATAAGGTCCTTCGCCTCCATGTCCACGAGCTGCCATTCGATTTTCCCCGACTCGACCTGGGCTTTGATCTCTTCCAGTCCGCCCGTGTATTTTTTGATGTCGAACCTGACGCCGGTCTCGGCAGTGTAGGGTTTGAGATAGGCCTCGAGCTGGCTTTTCAGGTACGCGCCACCCCATGAGACATAGGTGATGATTTCCGCACCGCGCGCCGGTCCAGTCGCCACCAGTGCGGCGAGCAACGCGAGGGCGAAGAATCCCGACAGACTCGAATATATGCGACGCATGCCAACCTCCACTCCAGGAAATGGGCGTGACGTCCCCCGGAAGCAGCCAATTTAAATATAATCGTGTGGTCTTGCGCAATAGATACGGCGCAAATGAGGCGAATTCTCCTATGACCGGCAATCGCTCGATTCCTTACACCATTGACGGCTTGCAGTACTGCAACTGGGACCGCCCGATTTTCGAGGAGATGCGCCGCGGCGGTGTGACGGCCGTGCACGTGACCATTGCCTACTGGGAAGACGCCCGCGAGACCCTGCAGAACATTGGGCGCTGGAACGGCTGGTTCGAGCAACACAGCGATTTGATCATGCCGCTGCGCACCGCCGGCGATGTGGAGCGCGCCCACGCACAAGACAAGACGGCTATCATGTTCGGTTTCCAGAACTGCTCACCGATCGAGGACAACATCGACCTCGTGCAGATCTTTCACGATCTGGGCGTGCGCTTCATGCAGCTCAGCTATAACAATCAGAGCCCGCTTGCGACCGGTTGTTACGAAGCCGAGGACGCCGGCATTACACGCTTCGGCAAACAGGTGATCGCTGAGATGAATCGTGTCGGCATGGTCGTGGACATGTCGCACAGCGCCGAGCGTTCCACGCTGGAGGCAATCGAACTGTCGCAACGGCCGATTGCGATCACGCACGCCAATCCCGCGTCGTGGCATCCGGCGACGCGCAACAAGTCCGACACAGTGCTCAAGGCGCTCGGTGAGAGCGGCGGTATGTTAGGGTTCAGTTTGTATCCCTTTCACCTGAACGAGCATTCACAGTGCCGTCTCGACGATTTCTGCGCCATGGTTGCGCGCACCGCCGATCTCATGGGTATCGATCACATTGGTATCGGCTCCGACCTCGTGCAGGGGCACGATGACAGCGTGGTGCGCTGGATGCGTGACGGGCGCTGGAGAAAAGACAGTGAAGGGGAGGGGGGCGCGGCGCGATGGCCCGAACCGTTGCCCTGGTTTCACAACAATCTCGATTTCGGGAACATCGCCGACGGTCTGTTAGCGCAGGGGTTCTCGTGCGGAGACGTCGATAAGGTGATGGGGGGGAATTGGTTGCGGTTTATTGTCGGGGCGTGGCAGCCAGCGACATAGGCTGGGTGGAGGGTAGGATTCCGATTAAAGCCTGACGCCGACCACTCTGAATTCGAATCATTCTGCCACAAAGGCAGATAAAGCTGAAGCCAAACAGTATCGAGATTTTTTCGTTATGCGTAAAAGCTACAAGGAATGAATCCACGCTGTGAGCAGGGAGCGCTCAGGACTGAACACTTGTGAGTATTGCCATGCGCCGGAAGTGATATTCGACCTGCCCTTTCCTTCTTGCGAGACTGGTGCAGGAGGACCACTTATGTTGTGGTTGTCGAGGAGGCGCGCCGGAAGGAAGGTTCTTCCAGGCGCGCCTTTTGAGTTGTAATGGGATCAATCGAGTCTGACCCCACTGATACACCGGTCAAATATGCGGCCGCTGGGACGAAGGGGGAGGTAGTCCCAGCGCCTCACATATTTGCTTTGTCAAGTCCCCTCGAACGGTCAGCCGTCCAGGCTCCTTGTGGAGGACGAACACGGTCGCAGCGTTCGCGCGACTGGAAGACCGGTACAGTACCGTTACTGTATTGCGGCCCCCTATGCTCGAAAACACCGCCGCATTGCGCGGCTCTTTTACCACGACTTGGTGCAGCTTGGTCGGGTCTGCAAAAAGCAAGTCGAGGCTTCGCACGAGAACGTTAATCTGCGTGGCATCTTCGGTTTCGAAACGGTAGCTCCCGCCGGTGATCCGTTCGATGGATTCCTGTGTCTTGGCGTCGAGCTCAGAGGTGTCGAGGTCCAACGCAACGTAACGGTCGAGCTCCAGCCCTGTAATGTCGAACACATTAACCAAGAGAGTTCCTTTCTCAGTGTGGCCATTGAAGAGGCGCGCCTCTTGAGCCAATGAGATCAATTGAGTCTGACCCTATTGATTTAATGCAACCCCAGTGCCTGGAGCTTTTCAGGGGGAGATCCCCAGAGAGTCGTCGACTCCCACC
>JBPCXK010000407.1:0-2987 GCA_051008635.1 Gammaproteobacteria bacterium | reverse complement strand
ACGGCACGACGAGTCTGTGACTTTGGTCACAGGTGCTTATTCGAGTACGCGCATCAAGTCGCACAAGGCCTTGTCCCGGATGCCGAGCTCGCGCAGATGTTTGGCTGTGTTCAGCAAATACTCCAGGTTATCGCCTTTGTCGCCGGCCGCTGCGCGAATGATGCGCGCGGTGTCTTGCGCGCTCAACTTGCCTGCATACTGGCGGTGAGCGCGGTCGACGACGAAAGTGAGCGCCTGCGCACAGCGCCGGCCAAAGCGCACGGGCCGCACACAGGGCGTGTACGCGTACGCAATCATTTCCCGTTCATACAGATATGCCAGAACGGCAGACCGGTCGCGCTCGCGCACCCGAAACGCCCGCCCCTTGCACGAGCCGCCCGTGTCCAGGCCCAACACCAGGCCCGGCTGGTCCCGCGTGCCTCGATAAACCCATGACCACACGCACAAGGCGCGGTGGTAGCCAAATAGCCGGGCAATATGGGTTTCCGCGAAGACGAACCCGGGATTCCACATCAAGGAACCGTAGCCAAACACCCACAAATCGCCGGGCGGCAGCACGACGTTGTGGGCGCGGAAGTGACCACTGTCGGTCATGCCGACTCCGGACCCTGATCAACGCACGAAGGGGACGAACAACCTCACACCCTTGCGGCGAAACAGGGGAATCAGCGCCACGCCGGCGATGAACCCGCCGATGTGCGCGCCCCAGGCGACCCCGCCGCCTTCATTACTGGCCATTATCGAGCTGACGAGCTGCAGGACAAACCAACCCACGAGCACCCACGCCGCTGGCAGGCGCGCGGTGTGAAGAAAAAGCCCGAGTGGAATCGCGACCAGTATGCGCGCATGTGGATGCAACAGCAGATAGGCCCCAAGCACACCGGAGATAGCGCCGCTTGCGCCGATCATGGGTACGTGCGATGTGGTGTCCGCCAATGCCTGGGCGAACACCGCAGCGACACCGCAGAGCAGGTAAAAAACGATGAAGCGAGCACGCCCCATGCAATCCTCGACATTGTTGCCGAAGATCCACAAGTACAGCATGTTACCGATCAGATGCATCCAGCCGCCATGCAGGAACATCGAGGTGAACACGGTCACCCACGCCGGTACGACGTCGAGATCGGCTGTCAGGGCGCCATGATGGAACAACACAGCCGGGATAACACCCAGGCTGTAGGCAACGTGCTGGCCATCGCCCCCCAGCGTAAGCTGCCACATAAACACCAGCACGCATAAGCCAATAAGGGTAAACGTGACAAGGGGGGTGAGATCGGTAGGGTTGTCGTCGTGCAGCGGTATCATTGTTATGTGCCGGCCGGTTTCCTGTTGGTTTGATTGTGTCGGCCTGAGAGGTTTGCTCCCGGAACTTGCTGTAAGATAAGCAACGGTCGGAAAGTGTACCAGCTTACAGCAACGACCCGCTCGAAGAATGATTGTCTGAGCGTGTGGTCTAACACCTATCGACACGCCGCAACCGGGCGAACCTGGAGCTTCCACATGAACGAACAGTTAGCAAGGGCAATACCCCGCCTGCATTTGTTGGGGTTGGTGGTTGCCACCACGCTGATTCTCGCAGCCGCCACAGCTCCCGCGCAGGCCACAGGCGCAGGATTCGGCGTGCACCTCGGACACGGGCACTACGGCTCACATCACGGCATCAGCATCGGTTACGGCCACGGACGCCATCGCAGTCATGCCGGCTTTCACTACGGATACCGCCATCACGGGTACGGTTACGGACACCGTCGTGGCCACAGTCACGGACACCGGCACCACCGCTACTACCCGCGTTACCGCTACGGTTATGGTTATCGCTACGGTCACCACCGCAGCCGCCACTACGGTTATCCGTATCGATCAGACCACTACGGCCACTATTCGAGCCCGATCTACTCCGGCGGCTCGCTGTCCTCGGCGGGTTCTCTCAAACCGGGGGGCGGCGAGGAGGGTTGGCGCTTGCTGGCCGAGGGCAAGGCCATCGATGCCGCAAGCGTGTTCGGCAGGCTCGCCGAGGCCAACCGCTCGGACGGCAAACTCAAGGCCGGCTATGCGCTCGCCATTGCGGCAGCGGGAGATCTGGAGCGTGGAGTATGGGCCATGCGCAGAGCGTTTCGCGTCGATCCGGATGCGTTGCACTATGTGCCGGTCGATGATGAGCTCGCCGATGTGATGGACGATCTGATCGCACGCTACGAGGATACGCGCGATCACTCGCTCGCCCAGCAAGACGCGGATTTCATGACCGCCGCCATGTACTACCTGCGGCATGACAACGAGGCGGCGGGCAGCGCGCTGGACGAAGAAGACGTGAGCCAGAGCGCCGTCAATCTCAAGCGGCTGCTCACGGCGCCTACCGGCTAACCACTTCTCGTCCCGCCAGGTGGAGATCGGCCAAATCACCGCGGCGCTGCGCGGCCTTGGTCCGCTGCGGTTGATGCTCGGCACGTTGGCTGTGCTGCTCGCGGTGATGGCGCTCGAACCCGGCAGTCAAAGCAACTATTCCGGCTGGCAATTAATCACCACCACTGTCATTCCGGCCTGTGCGCCGATCGTGTTCATGGTGCTGCTGCTGGATGTGCTGATGGCGCGGGTGTGGCTCAGCGACACCGCCGGACCGCAACGCAACCGCTTCAGGACCGTGATCACCGTTGATCTGGTGTTGGCCGGCGTGATGCTGCTGGCCTGGTTGCCGTTTTTTGTGGCGCTGGGGAGGTAATTCGCCTCGAGGCCGTTTGATCAACTCACTGGCGAGCTGATTTGTTGGTGTTTTGCGGCTTTTTGTTGATTGATTACAGTGTAATCGATGAGGCAAGCGGAATCCTTACGGAGTCTTGGGAGGGTTTGTTCCTGACGGCATGCACTGGGTCAGCTATAGTCCCAAGCAGCAATGTGCTCTGATGGCCCAGGTATACGCCTTACGCTGGCTCTTGCGGTTAAGCCACTTGCGCAGGATACGCATCGCGTAGTAGAGATAGCGGTTACAC
>JBPCXK010000406.1:0-3600 GCA_051008635.1 Gammaproteobacteria bacterium | reverse complement strand
CCATCCTGGGTCTGATCGGCTGTGCCAGCCGAGGCCCTCTGCCTTCACAGCCTGACCCTGTAGTCAAAGTCATGGTCTGCGCAGCGCCGGTTGACACCGACGTTGCTTGTAACACTGTAAAGAGTGCGCTTGCCGCCGAGCACGCTCACGATTATTTGGAGCCCCCAGGCTGCGCGTTGCGGACCCCGTCCTACGACATCGAGGTTCGCGTTGCTGACAGCGAGCAAAGGCTCTCCTATGTCTACGTAATTGGCGAGAACGTCGAACAAGCGCTCACGCCACTGCACGAAGGGTTCAAGCCCGAGCAGATTGAGTGCTGGGTAGCGGATCTGCAGCCCGGACCGGGTGTGGCAACTTATGAACTAAACCCCCGCACGGCGATGTTTCTCGGAAAAGCGCTGGAGCGTTGCGAGAATATCTCGGGCACTTTAGGGGGCGCGGTCATACCGGCACCAGACGGCGGCAGCTGTAGGGTTGTAGTAGACGTCGACACTATAATCTACGTCAGTTATCTAAAGATAACGGTAGTTGTAGTGGGACCAAACCCTAACGCTCGAGAGGTTCTGAAGCGCGCTAAAAAAGCGATCGGAATCCTCTAAGGGAAAGGGATCGGAAAGGGGTCAGACACCTTTTCTTTTTCACATCCCCGCGCGTTGAAGTGTAATCACCGCGCGGGCCTCACCTTTCATGCAACGACTCATGATCGTTGTGTTGATTCTGGTTGGTCTCGCCGGCCGCGCTGGCTTGTCAGACCCCTTAATTTTTATCTGTGAGTGCCCGCTGAGGAAAATGAGGTCTGCCCTCTTTTTCTTAGAGGCTCGCGAAAGGATGCCAATCACGGCGTCCTTCGTCTGCCGGCAGACCTGCCGGTCGGTCATATGTAGCACGTCGAAAGAAAGAAAGGAGTCTTAAGTGAGACTTGCTCAGGTAATCGGCGTACTGGCGTTGCTCGCGTTTGTGTCCGGTTGTGCTCGCCCTTCGGCGAGGCCTCTAGAGACCGGGCACGCGGTTCCGGAACTCACGGTCCCGCTCCCTCCGGGCTACGGGCCACGGAAGGCTTGTGAGGTTCTGGCGCGGGAGATTCCCGCCAGCTGCAGTATGCGGCGGTTGGCCGGCTGCTCGCTGTTTAGCCCCGCACACAAAGTGGAGATCATAATCGGCCGAGCAACGATCTCCTTGCGTGGCAAAAATGGCAAGGCGGTCGAGGCAGCGCGCGACAGGGCTCAGGAGGCGCTCGCCGCGTCTCCTGTACACATGCCTGTCGAGTGTGTGTTCGACCAGTATGCTTTTACGATCAGTGCACCAATACCCCCACGGTTTAGGCCGCATTTGGTCCTGAGTAAGGCATGCGCTGCTGTTCTAGAGGCGCTGCCTAACTGGACCGGCGTACCGGGCACGCGCGGTTGCACGCTCGAAAGCCCAGACGCCGACGCGGGGGTTGAGATCTACCCGTGGGAGATAGGCTTAGGGGCCGCGACAGAACGGCAGATGGGCCAATTGTCCAGGACGATGATGGAGGCGCTCGGTACCGCGCTTCCTTAAGATGTCCGTGTCCCGCGGCCGTGCGGTAACACGACACCAGGGGAGGGGGTCCAACCCCCTTTTCTTGTTGCGATAATCTCATTGTTTTCCGTGGAAGCTGCCTCAGCCGCGACTGCACGAGCGCTTTCGGTTCGCGGCTGAAGCCGTGCCACCCTTCTCAAACTGTGTGGCAGCTGATCCAGGACCGGGCGCAGGACGCCAGTCGCTGATTTCAAAGGATTCGTTTTTACAGGGCGTCAATCGACGATCGACGCCCTTATTGGCCGGCAGCGTTCGTTGCCGGTGTTTGGGCTACAGGGATTTTAGTAGCCCATCTTCGACGTTTTATTTTCTCTTGCTCTTCTTCCCCCGCTCCTGATTGCAGTGTAATCAGGCGCGGGCCTTCACCTTCACACAAGAGAAAGACCCTTTTTATCCTCCGAAGGAGGGAGTGGCTCACACCTCCGCCCCCTGGCAGCGGTCAAGCCCCAACCCCAACAAATCCTCCCCCGCGCCAGAGAGAGTTTCCACTACCCAACCCCCGCCTTGTTTGCCACATTGGAACCCCGACACGACAGCAGAGGGACAAACGATGTCTCACGCAATGCATGCAGCGTCGCCTCGGTACCCGACGCTGCAGGATCGCTTGCTGACCGCGCATCAGCCTGATCACAGCGCGTCCGCGCAGTGGGTGGTGGCGGAGTTGCTCCGTAACGATGCGCCGTTGTCGATGATGTATACGTTGTGCGGAATGACCGCTGGCGAGTACGCATTCCTGCGCCGCCCGGGCCACCCGTGCACGCGTGGACCAACGGATGCGGAAATCATCGTGGCATGGGAAGCGTACGAAACCTGCGTCGACGACATCGATCGCATGACGCCATACGAATGGGCAGTGCTTGGCTGCGTCGTGGACGTGTCGCTGCGCGTCATGTGGCCGCTGTTCCAGCGTTGGGCGCTGTCGCGCGATACCTCGGCGGCTCTGGCTATGACATGAGGCGCAACCGGTGGGTTACGACAACCAGTCGGTGAAGCGCGAAGAAGTCCTGCAACGCAATGCCCGCGCTGAATCCGTGTGGCAACTCATGGGCGCAGCGCCGGACGAAATACTTTTGACGACAGAGGTGATAACTGTCAAACAACAAGGAATGGCCTTCACGCAAAAGGGCCTGGATGTAAGCACGAGGTTCCTCCGTTACCCTCCCCCGTCCGTTCTACCCGTTGATCCACTGCTATCGGGGGGAGGGGTTTTTTTTGAATTCGATTGCGGGAGCGGGCCGGCACCACATAGTGGGCGCGGGCGCGCTGCCACGAAAACCGCTGAAATGGCTTCCACGAAGCGTTTCCACAACAGCCCTTCAGCCGCGATTGACCCATAAATGCCGCCGAAGAGCATTCCAGAAAGAGGATCGGATTGATGTACAGTGCTGAAACCTATAGTTCCTCCTCTCGCGCCGAGCTGGCCGACGACTGGGTCAAGCTCGTCGCGGAGCTTGTGCTACCTGCCGGCTACAAGCTACAAACAGCCACCAGGGCGGATCTGGCCAGACTTGCCGTCGACACTCCGGGCATAGTCGCCCGCACCGAAGGCATCGCCAGCGCCCTCCATATCTCGATCGATCAGGTCAGGTATGTGCTGTATCGCGTCGAACCCGAGAACACCCACCGAACCGACGCGCAAGCGCGCCTGGCGACCATCGAGCAATGTCTCGATCGGGACTCCAAAAGCATAGTTTGAGCATTCTTGCCGGGCGGCCGGTCCGGCGATGTAGATGGCATAGGGGTAGGGCGGGGTCATCAGGCTTCGCGTGGTGCGTACAATGCTCTTTTGGAACGACTGAGACCGCACGGCTCGGGCCCCCAGCCAACGCCTTTCCACGGCAACGGCCAAAGCCGCGGTTCCGGAAATCCGCTGATCACACTGTAATCACTTTGTGTCGTCCGGTCGTTCTTGGGCGGTCGACACAGCATGCGCCGCTCCCGCTTTCCAGGCCCCCAAAACTTCCTCCGTCCCGATCCAGACCCGCATCCAAACCTAAACCTAACCCCATCCCCATGAGGGTTTTCCGTTGCCGTGCG
>JBPCXK010000405.1:0-2585 GCA_051008635.1 Gammaproteobacteria bacterium | reverse complement strand
GAGTTCGGGGTCGTCCTGCTTTTATTCATCATCGGGCTGGAGTTGCAGCCCAGTCGTCTGTGGGCGCTGCGCAAGTCGGTGTTCGGTCTCGGCGCCACGCAGGTAATCCTCACGGGGCTGTTGCTGGCGATTGCGGGGTACCTGTCCGGTCTTCCGCCGGTAACCGCGCTGGTCGTGGGCTTGAGCTTGTCGCTGTCCTCGACCGCGTTTGCCCTGCAGGTGCTGGCGGAAAAGAAGCAGCTTTCGACGCGTTACGGGCGCGCCGCGTTCTCCACGTTGTTGTTTCAGGATCTCGCGGTGATCCCCTTGCTCGCCCTGGTGCCGCTACTCTCTCCGGTGGAGAGCGGCGCGCCACAGGGCTCGGTGTGGATCGACGTGCTCAAGGTCGTTGGCGTGCTGGCGGCTGTTGTTATCGGTGGGCACTATCTGTTGCGTCACGCCTTTCGTTTCATTGCGCGCTCCGGCATCCATGAGGTCTTTACCGCCATGGCCTTGCTGACTGTCATCGGCATTGCCCTGCTCATGCAATCGGTTGGCTTGTCGATGGCCCTGGGCGCGTTTCTCGCAGGCGTGTTGCTGGCGGATTCAGAATTCCGCCACGAGCTCGAAGCCAACATCGAACCGTTCAAAGGCCTGTTGCTTGGCTTGTTTTTTATCGCCGTTGGCATGTCGGTGAATCTGGGTCTGCTGGTGAGCCAGCCCTTGCTCATCGTTGCGCTGGTCGTGGGCCTGATGGCAGTAAAGTCTCTCGTGCTTTACGGACTCGGGCGCCGGCAAGGCCTCGACCATCAGTCCGCCATCAGTCTGGCGTTTGCGATCTCGCAGGGTGGCGAGTTCGCGTTCGTCATTTTCGGTGTGGCGGTGGGGGCGCAGGTCATGGGTCAGCCGCTGGCAGATTTGTTGATCCTGGTCGTGACCCTGTCGATGGCAGTCACGCCGTTCTTGTTCGTCGTCAACGAGCGGTTCATACAAACGCCGAAGAAAGAGGAAGAAGACTATGACGTGAACGTGCCCGAGGAAAATCAGGTGATCATCGCGGGATTCGGGCGCTTCGGTCAGATCGTCGCGCGCATTTTGCGCGCCAAGAAGATCGGTTTCACCGCGCTGGAAGTCAATCCGGAGCAGGTAGACTTCGTGCGCAAATTCGGCAACAAAACCTACTACGGCGACGCGGCGCGCCTCGACCTGCTGCGCGCGGCGAAGGTGGGCGAGGCCAAGATATTCGTGTTGGCCATCCACGACATTGAGACGTCCTTGCGCACGGCCGAGACCGTGAGAAAACACTTTCCGCATGTCGCCATCTACGCGCGCGCCCACAACCGCAAACATGCCTATCAGCTCATGGACCGGGACGTCAGGATCATTCAACGCGACACGCTGCTTTCAAGCCTCGACATGGCGCGCGTCGTGCTCGAAGGACTCGGCGTTTCTCATCGCGAAAGCGTGGACGCCGTCGAAAAGTTCAGGCGACACGACGAGGAGCGTCTTGTCGCGACCCACAAGGTGCACAACGACGAAGAAAAGATGATCTATCTCGCCAAGCAGGCGGCGAAGGAGCTGGAGGAGATGTTCGACGAGGACGAGCAGGAGGAGGTGCAGGCTGAGGGCCGTGGGTAGTCCTTCCGCGGCGAAGGTTTCGTTGAAGTATGCAGTGACCGCAAGCGAACCGCGCGCCAGGAAAACTCCATTGCAGACGTAGGTTGGGGCTGAGCGCAGCGAAGCCCAACGGGCCATTGCCCTGAGATACCGGCTGCTACGGGTGCCGTGTTTTGACTTGCGACACCCTCTGAAGCCGCCCCACACAGGCCGGCGGATCTTCTACTCGACAGTAATTGTGATCTTATCCGACTGCACCGGCGGGTCGTGCGGGATGTGGCTGAAGTCCCCAAGCAATAACTGCAAAGTGTGCTCTCCGGGCGGCAGCTCGACGGTGGTCTCGGTCTGACCTTTGCCAAAGTGCACGTAGTTGTCGTCCGCGGGGACCGGCTGATCCAGCGCGGGCAGGTCCGTATCGATGAGCAGGTGATGGTGGCCGCTGTTCGCGGTCTGATCGCCCGCGGGCGCGACTTCCATGCCCTTGATACCGAACTCCACTTTCACCGGGCTACTTACGGTCGCGCCGTTTTCCGGACTGACGATGAACACCTCGGCACCGTGTGGCGAAGGCGTCGCCGCCAGCACCGGCGCGCAACCCACGGCAGCGAGAAGTAAGCTCGTTAGCGTTTTTGTTAGCATGCGCAAGCGCCTCCTGTTGGTTTGTTCTCCAGATTGCGCGTATCAGACTACCCCAAATGAAGTGGCTTAGCCAGACAGTCTCGACGCCATACGGCGCGCGAATTCTGACGCGCAAATATGTTACCTTGCATCGGAGAATGATGTTTCGGTTTCGAAGGTGCGCCGTGAAAAGTGCTTGTGGCCTCTGGTGCGGGGCAGCGTATCGGATACGCAGGCCACGAGCGTTGAGATATACCGGGCGCAGGAGTAGGTTTGAGACTCTGTCCCTGGTTCATGCCAGTTGGCTGATATGGAAGCACGTAACAACCGCAGCGTTATCCGTGAAAACCTGTCCCTGAGCGGCTCGCGCG
>JBPCXK010000404.1:0-4197 GCA_051008635.1 Gammaproteobacteria bacterium | reverse complement strand
GTACTGCACTCATATCGTCGTGCGGGAGAATCTAGGCTATGACTTTGGCTCATGGAGGGTGGGTTTCGACTATGCGGGCGATTTGTCGGCGTATCGACGGCTGATCCTCGCGAACGATAGTGTGTACGGCCCGCTACACGACCTCCACGACCTCTTCGCCACCATGAACCAGCGTGGCGCGGAGGTCTGGGGGATCACGGACAGTCATGAGCTTAAACACCACCTGCAGAGCTATTTTCTCGTGTTCGAGCGGGCAGCTCTGGAAAGCCCGGCGTTCAGGGAATTTTGGCGAACTCTGCCGTTCTACCGCTTCAAGCGATCGATCATCTGGCACTGCGAGATCGGGCTTTCCCGGAAACTTTCGCGCGCCGAGCTTCGTTTGGCAGCCGCCCATGAGTATATCTCGCTTCGAAACAGCCACCCCGAGATGATTCTGACGGCCGAGCGCCGGGCCACATTCGCCGGGCCGCTCAACCCAACCCGCAACCTGTGGGATCTTCTGGTACGTGATTGCGCATGTCCGTTTCTCAAGGTCGATGTGCTACGCGACAATCCCGAAAATTCAGCAGCGGTGACCAATTGGCCGCAAATTCTGCGCAGCGTGTCGAATTACAATCCCAAACTCATCGAGAGTCATTTAGCGAGGATGCACGAACGCTCGTAACTCGCGATACCGAAACACGGGAACCCGCACAACCAGGACCCCATGCTGGGCATCTGCTTGGCCTTCGGGAGCAAGCCTTATAACCTGCGTGAGGCATATGCGAACACAATCTTGTACAGAATTCCGTTCGGCCAACAATCACACCTGATGGCGCCGGAGACGCGTCCGAAATTGATCTGGTTTGAAATCCGCGTGAATGTGTCCAACGTCCCAGCATGCGTTTCCATGAGATCTCTGGCGTAGCGCTCCTGAAAAGCGCCGGCCTGATTGAACAGCTCAGCAAAAAAATTTTTCTTCCGATCGTTTCCCTTGCTCAGCAAAAGGCCCCGCATCGGAGGATTGGACACATCCGCGGCCCCGGCTCCAAGGATATTGCCTCCGTGCTGCCGGTAGAGCACGCCAGGTTGTGGAACATAGGCCGCGCCGCCGAGTGATGCCGCGACCAACGTCACCCACCAATCGTGCGCGTGGACCCCCGCCCGTATGGATCTCGCCTGTCGCGTCACTGCCCGATTCAGCAACGAAGTGCAACCGGTCGCGGCGTTGAGTATAGGTAACTGGCTCAGGAAATTGTGTCTCTCAGGATTCAAGCCTTGGTGACGCCAGAAGGAGGGACTGATGACATGAAGGTCATTGTCGACGAGTCTGAGATCGGAAAATCGGCCAGGGGCGTCTCGGCGCCGTGCTTGGCTTCCAGTGTGCGCATTTTCGCCAATGACACGGTGAGTTTATCTGCATTCCACACATCTTCCTGGTCAAAAGAAGGCTGCGTAGGGCGCATCCGAATGCTCCATGAGCCGCGAGAAATTTTACACGAGGCCCAGGTACCCGTGCCCATGGTCGAGCACGACCACCTTGTCCGGATGGCCCAAGCGAAAGGCCTCGAGGATCTTCAGCGTATCGTCGGTCGATCCATCGTCCCGCGCGATAAGCCGCCAGCTTCTGTGAGTCTGCGCCTTGATCGAGTCCAGCTGCTCCCCCAGAAGCGCGGCGCCATTATAGGTGGCTAACAATATTTCTATCTGATTCACGGCTTACCGAGATCTGGCCTGTGCCGAAACATTACCGTCGAGGAGAAGAGCGGGATTCTGAGTTAGGTGTCGTAATTCCGGCTTTGCAAGCGTTACAAAGGCGTAAGCGCCAAACAGGGTCCAGCTCCATTTATGGGCGAGATTGGTCATAGTGTCGTCGAGCTCCCTCAGAATAGGGATTTTTGAGAAATAGCCATGTCCGTAAAAGGTTCGGACATCGACGCCCGTGTAGCCGATCGACCGGTAACGTTTGATCAACCGCGCCGACTTGCCATAGCACATGGAATAGTGCGCAGGGAACTTGGGTATCTCCTCATCGTTCCTGTTACTGAAGAAAGCGCTCAAGATCTTACGGCTTAGCCTATCCGGCAAAACTTTGTTGATCACGAATGGCGGCGAAAACAGCGTCGGCATGAAGTGAATTGCGACCCCGCCTGGCTTCAAGAGGGAGAACACGTTGGAATGAAACCGGTAGCCGTCCGGCACGTGTTCCGCCAACATCCGGGTGAACGCCACGTCGAACCGCGCGGTAACGGAACTGACGTCGCCGCAAATATCGAAGCAGGACTTGTTCCATAATCGAGGTGCGAGATCCAGTTCTTTTCTGGAAATGTCACCGAGCGTGTAAGACCCCACGTTTTCGGGCAGGTCCAGCTCCGAGAATAGCGGGTTACGGCCGGCACCAATCTCGATTATGTCCGGCCGGGACTTAGAAACGATCAGCCGCTCGACCTCGGCTTTGTAATTCGCCCATGCGAATTGACTGGTTCGCTCGAGAGGTATGTCAGCCATGGTCACACGCCCGGAACTGTTTTGGTGTGGCGCTGTCGCCAAGGCTGCGCGATGTCTGGCATCAGTCCGCCGCCACTCGTAGCAGGTAGTCGCCGTATTCGTTCTTTCGCAGCTGTTCCGCCAAGGTCAGCAATTGAGTGCGGTCAATGTAGCCCTTGCGATAGGCGATCTCTTCAACGCATGCGATCTTCAGGCCCTGTCGGCGCTCGATGGTTTGGACGAACTGGCTCGCATCCATGAGGCTGTCGTGGGTGCCGGTATCGAGCCAAGCGTAGCCGCGGCCTAGCAGTTCGACCGAAAGCTCACCGGCCTCCAGATACCACTTGTTGACGTCGGTAATCTCCAGCTCGCCGCGATCTGAAGGCTTCATGTTCGCCGCGACCTCGAGCACACGGTTGTCGTAAAAGTACAAGCCCGTTACCGCATAATTTGAGCGTGGCTTGGCCGGTTTCTCCTCGATGCTGACGGCCCGTCCGTTGCCATCGAACTCGACCACGCCATAGCGTTCCGGATCCCGCACCCGATAGCCGAATACCGTGGCGCCTCGTTCCAGCGCCGCGCTTCGCATCACCACGTCCTGGAACCCGTGGCCGTAGAAAATGTTGTCGCCTAGGATCAGGCAACAGTTGTCTGCGCCGACAAAGTCCCGGCCGATGGTAAAAGCCTGTGCCAGTCCCCCCGGCTCCGGCTGAACGGCGTATTCCAGATGCAAGCCCCATTGCGTGCCGTCTGCCAGAAGCGACCTGAAGAGGATCTCGTCTTCCGGCGTCGTGATGACTAGAATATTCCGAATCCCTGCCATCATAAGAACCGACAGCGGGTAGTAGATCATTGGCTTGTCGTAAACCGGCAGCAGTTGCTTGCTAACGGATCGAGTGATGGGATAGAGGCGCGTGCCCGATCCGCCGGCTAGAATGATACCTTTCATCGAGATTTCCTCATGCCGCCAGAAGCTCATTCAGGACGTCGGCCAAGCCCTCCCGCCAGGGCCTCGGCACGGCGTCAAATGTCGATGCAAAGCGAGCGCAATCCAGCTCGGAGTTAGCGGGTCGAGCCGCCGGCGTGGGAAACTCGGCGGTGGATATGGGGCACAACCGCGGCGACGGCGCGTTGGTAATTCGGCTGCGCTGAACGAAAATTTCGCTTGCGAAGTCGCACCACGAAGTGCGACCCGTCCCGCAGTAGTGATACGTGCCCCAATAATTCTCGCTCAACAAGGGGAGCATCTTCAGGATCGCCGCCGCGAGGTCCACGGCTGGAGTGGGACAACCAAACTGATCGCTTACAACGGCCAGTTCGCCGCGCTCCTCGGCCAGGGATAACATGGTTCTGACGAAATTGCGGCCAGTGGCTCCGAACACCCAGGAGGTTCGCAGGATGACATGGCGATCGAGCGTGTCGCGCACCGCCTGCTCACCGGCCTCCTTGCTCGCGCCGTAAGCACCCAGCGGGCCCACTGGATCGTCTTCGACATAAGCGGACGGCTTGCTGCCGTCGAAAACGTAGTCGGTCGATATCTGCACCATAGGCAGCGACCATTCTGCACAGGCTATCGCTATGTTCCGTGCACCATCGCAATTTACTGAGAAGGCCAAGTCGGATTCGGTTTCGGCCCGATCGACGGCGGTAAAGGCGGCCGCGTTCACGACAACATCGGCATCCGCGTCCCGCACTGCAGCCACAACGTCGTCAATCTGGGTGATATTGGCT
>JBPCXK010000403.1:0-5345 GCA_051008635.1 Gammaproteobacteria bacterium | reverse complement strand
GCATGATCTACACCCCCTGTTGTTGATTCACGCCGGCCTGGAGTCGGAGTTCCCGGAATTGCACGACGGACCTTTCGATTCGGTTCTGGTCGGTGACGCGGAAAACGCATTCACTTATTCGCGGCTCAACGAGGCATTTCGCCTGTTGCTCGAAGGCGCACCGCTACTGGCCATGGGCAACAACCGCTTCTTCAAAGAGGCCGACGGGTTCAGTCTCGACGTGGGCGCTTTCGTCCGGGCGCTCGAATTCGCCGCCGGCATTGAGGCGACGGTGCTGGGCAAACCCGCTTGGGAATTTTTTCGCGCCGTGCTCGATAGTCTGGACCGCAATCCTGGCGACGCAGTCATGGTGGGTGATGACGCTGTAGCCGATGTGGGCGGCGCGATGGACGCAGGCCTGCAAGGCGTGCTGGTGCAAACCGGCAAATACCGCCAGGGAGATGAGCTACAAATTGGGCATGACAAGGCAAAAGTTGTCCCGGATTTACCCGCGGCAGTGGAGTGGATACTGCAGAATTCGAGTACCTCACGTTGAGAACGTCAGGCGCTTGCCAATGAGTGGGGAGGCGTCACGATGAGCATCGTCGTCGAGCCGCGATTCAGGAGTCTCGTCCGCCGGCTGGCGATCTGGGGCGGAGGATTCAAAGATTATTTACATCGGTCAGTTGCCGCAGCTCAGGACCAGGCGGACGACGGCTTGCGTGGCTGGGTCCGCATCGGTCGCGAAATTGGAGCACATGCGTAATTCATCGGTGGCCGCGAGCGTTGGTGGGCCATGTTCTTTTTTAACCCACTCGGGCCCGGCACAAAACAGCTCGCGCACTCCCCACGGCGATTGCTTCGTTTCCCATTTCGCTTCCAGCCCATTGCCCCAGGGGCGGCGTCGACCATCCGGGCCGCGGGCCGCCATCTCCCATTGATCCGCGGTCGGTAGTGTAATGTTTGCGCCCAGGCGATCCTGGAGCGCGTTTACGCAGGCTACAGCAGTGCGCCAGCGCACCCGCCAGTAGCTTTCGGTCTGTTGCGCGCCATCGTTGCCCGATTCCCAAAGCTCGGCGCGCTGGAAGCGGGTGATCGGCGTCTTCGTCACGAAGAATCCCGTAGCAGGCGAGACGAGACGAAGCCGGTCCGGCGAACCCGCATCGTCTGCTGATCCGAGCAAATGCGGGATCCTGGCAACCCAGCATAGTTGGATGTCGGTTCCGACTATATAGTAGAAATCGCCCCTTTTCTCGGCACCCTCACACGGTGGCTCGGGCGGATCCTCCGGCAAGTCCAGCGGCTCGGTAAACGCACGAACCATCGACGATGCAGTGTCCAGTTGAACCGGTTCGCCGAGCACACAACGACACAAGTGATCCCACATCGATTGCCGATCGGTCGGTGGTCGGGAAGACGCGGATGCCGAAACGGGTCGCTCGCCACCAAGACAGGCAAGCGCGGCCTTGCGAAGCGCCACAAGTAGTCCGCGTTCGTTTCGGTTCAGGCCTTCGCGGCTGGATTTCGGCAACGCGACGCGGGCAATATCGCGCGTCAGCGCCGTAGCCCCCAAGCGTGCCGTGACCAACATCGCCGTGACGCGGATCTCCCAGTCCTGAGCGGACAGCGCCGTGCGCAGTACCTTGGTGATTTCCTGGTTGGGCCGTGGATGGTCCCGCGCGAGCCACCGCAGTATCTGGCGTTTCTCCTGCACACTTCCCAGGCGCCGGAAAAGCACCGATCGATCCGGGTCATTCGCCTGTTCCCTTGCGAGCTGCTCGGTCCCGCGCGCGGTCAGGCGCCGCGCCAGACGGTGTTGGGCGTCGGCAGCCGCATTGGCCACGTGGGTATCCGGGTGTGTCCTGAGCGCATCGAGCTGCGGAAGCAGATCGATGGCATCGAGCTCGACGCCGGCGAAGATACCCAACAATATGTCGCGCACCTCAGCGGAGGCCAACAGCCTGGTCAGGTCGGCGTGTTGAAGGGCTGGCAGCCGGGGCGTGATTTCTCGACATGCGTTCTGGCTGTCGGTACCGGCAAAGGACAACACCCGCAGCTTCACCACCGGGTTGAAACTGTAGACAATCCGCTGCGTGCCATCTGCGCTTACCCAGGTGGCCAGCTCCGGCTCGCCGGGGACCAGCGGCGGCTGCGCCGTGCCGTTGTCCATACGTTGCCAATTCAAGTCCAGCAAAGATTGTTCGATGGTGTGGAAGTCGATTTCGGGCCGCAGGACCAGTGACTTCGTGTTTTGTCTTTCCATGGGCATGGGACCGGCCCTCTCGCTCAGTCGCTGATCTCGATCAGCTCGCCCGCATCGTCATAGCAATACACCCGGGCTCCGATGTCGAGCAGCGGCCGCTTTTCCTGCTCGGCCGTGGCGCACTCCAGAAACACCACCCGCACCACATCCACCTGGCGTCCGTCGGGCAGCTCGCCTGCCTGAATCAATCCATACAGGTTGAAGATCTCCCAGCCGTTGATGTGCTGGCCGGGCTCCAGGGCACAGCTAAACTCGACCAGGTTCTCCCCGGCAAGATGGCCGACGATATCCAGCGTCGGCGCACCAGCGCGGTAAACCCGCTCCTCCTCGGGCTCTACTTGCGGGAGATAGTACTTGGTCAGCCCGGGCTTGGCGGCGCGGGCCATGGCCCATTGATGGGGGATGATCTGCGCGAGGTAGTCCGGCCCTGCCTCGATATC
Source organism: Gammaproteobacteria bacterium (assembly GCA_051008635.1). Classification (GTDB taxonomy): domain Bacteria; phylum Pseudomonadota; class Gammaproteobacteria; order JBPCXK01; family JBPCXK01; genus JBPCXK01. Next base: position 2,663 of record JBPCXK010000403.1, on the reverse strand, counting down.
CAGGCCACGCAATAGCAACCGTTGATCGTCACAGGTCTCATCGGCATCCCACCCAGCACGCCAGAACATGGCCGGCTCGCGGTAGGCGCCGTCGACTTGTTCTGTGGTCACCACCGTCAGATGACTACTACCATACACCAGCGGCACGACAGGCACCGAGCTCAAGCCACCGCCCTCACGAAACAAACAGAGCTGCAAAACCCGCCCGTGACGCAGCACGTAGCGGCAGGCCTCTGTGGCCCTGGCTAAGAAATCCAGCATCTCGGCATGGCGGGCAGCGCCGACGGTCTTGCTCAGGCGCAAACCGTACCGACCGGCCCGATCGCGCCGACGATGAAAGATCGTCGCCGTCACCTCGTCACCCATCTCGAAGATGCCGTTGACGGGCACGTCCGGTCCGGCACCGGCCGCGGCGATGAACGCCTTGGCCTTCGCCGCCGTTCCCGACTGTTTGGCATGGTCCGATGGAATCGACCACTGTTCCACCGCCGGCAAGTCGGCATGCGCAAAGGCATCCAGAAACAGGCCCGCCGTATCCGCGAAGGACTCACCTTCGACGGTGCCCATGAGATAAACGAAATCGGGAATGGTAGGCATCGGTTACATTCTATCGTGGGCCGGGGATCATCGTTACGATCAGGGGCGAGCTGTGCGCGGCAAGAATTTTAGCCGCCCCGTCGTCTCGTCAAAGACGGCTACAAAAATATTCGGGTTCCGGTCGTTGGCGTCGAGATGGCGAACAGCACCCTCCGCGGCGTCGAAATTTTCGAAGATATAAATCAAGCCACGGTAGCTCCGGCGCCCCTCTTCGGTGGTGAGATTACTGGCATCCAGCAAGTCGGAATAGCGTTCGGCCTGTTTGGCATCGAACGCCTGGCGGCCGGCCTTGTCGTCCACGAGATAGTCGCCCGCTTCGGGTCTCCCTGGACCTCTGCCTGAAAGCACGTGTACCGCGCCATCGGCGGTCTTATTATTGGGCAGTTTCAGTGCGGCATTGGGAATGTTCTTGATGTTGGTAAATTCGCCCGCTGGGCGGCCGCCCCGCTCCAACAGGCGGCGCCGGTATTCCGTGAACAAAGCGCCTTTGGACGCTGAGTCGACTTCCTTGACTTCGGCCAAAAATCGACGTAACAACCCCATCTGCTCTTGAGATGTGCGCCGGCCGAAACGTCGGCCTTTTATTACGTGATTCACAATGCGGTTGCGAATAAAGTGCCGAAACCGCTGATAAGTATCGTAGGTGTACCCCTTCTCAAAACTGCCCAGCAACGCTTCCACCGCGTCCATCAGGTCCTTTTGTTTAAAAGCGTCGCCCAATTCAGTGTGTAGCATCTTCAGCACGCCAGCCCAATGACGGATTGGCCCGATGTCGGCGGGCTCCCATCCGACACGTGTCGATATGATGGCTTCCAAGTCCTGAAAACCGCTGCTGGCGGCATAGTCGCCTCCGAGCCGGGCCCGAAACGCGCCCCAGCTCCAGCTCCCGGTCCTCGTCACCTCCTCCGCGATTTCGTCGACCAGATCGGTGTTGAGGCCGCAATCTTGGGCAAACTGTTTGAGGTCTTCGAAGGCCTCGTGCAGACCCTTGGCGTTGTCACTGGGAATAGCTTGAGCGTCCCGGATGCGGCGCACGAACTCGCTCGCGTCGTCGCGGCTCATAAGGGCGATTTTTTCGCCAAACTCGCTCAGTTTGTAAAGCCGGATGCGGCCGCCTACGACAATATCGCGCACGGATTTCAGGATGTTGGCACGAGCGGGCATATCCAATGACGCCTCCAAGAAACGCACGATCTTGATGGTATCTCGCGGTACAGCGTCCAACAGCTCGCCCAAAGCCGATACATAATCCCACGCAAGGCTGGGGTTGGTCTGACTGAGCGTTGCCGCTGTTCGAATCAGGTCGTTCTTGACTTCGCGAAGCCCTAGCTCGTCGTGCGATCGCTGACCGAGAGTGCTGAAGATCTCTTTCGCCCTGACTTTGTGTGATGGATCGATGTTCCCGAGCTGCCGGTACAATCGACGTCGTTCCGAACCCACCGGGTCTTTAGCAAACAACCGAGGCGGCTCCTTCTCCAGGTAACGCGGCCGCGGCTGCCGGCCCTGGGCGATCTCCAGACGCTCCCGGGGGCCAACGCTGTCCACCTCATGCAGCCGCCTTTGCAAATTAAACAAGTTGTCTCCGGCAATCTCGCGCTGCACTTCCAGCGCCTGGCGCGCCGCCACATCGTCAGCCGCCGTAGCCAGGTCGTCGCCGAGGCCGCGCAGCAGGCGCTGCTGCGCATCGATTTCCAGCTCGACCTTCGTGCGATACAGAGAAAACTGCTCGTCGATATGCAGATCGTCCCACTTAGCCAGGCGCCGTTCGTCGAGACGCCGTACTGCCCTGCGGGTGCGCGGATCGACGCTTTGCAGCAGATGTATGCCCTCCTCGCGCAGCGCCCTCGGGTGGGCGCGCTCGCGCAACAGCACGCGGGCCTTGCCGCCTTCGACAATCGTGACGGCCGGGGCCTTGGGGTTACGCGTAAGACGGGTGAAGTCCGCATCGCTCAGGACCTCGACCGTGGCATCGGCAAAGCGATGCCGCTGCGCGGGCGCGATGCCGCTGAGGAGCTCGCGACGCAGCAGGCGCTGCTGTTGAGCGGCCGCCTCGCCACGCCCGAGAC
>JBPCXK010000402.1:0-3768 GCA_051008635.1 Gammaproteobacteria bacterium | reverse complement strand
GCAAGGCGCGAGGCAGGCGAATAGCCGGCTATTTAACTGCCGAAGCAACGCCGCCACGCGCGATGGATAGACGTCGCACAGGGATGTGCAAGTGTCGCGGGCGCAGGACGCGCAGGAGCGACCGCCGCGAAACGTGAAGTTATTGCTGGCAGAGCCCTGAGCCCCCAAATTAGCTGTTGCCGCCGTATGCCGCGCGGATGCGTGGGCGTGTATCATTGGGGTTTGAGCGCCCAAGCCAACCGCGCTCGGCAGAGGATCATCAGATGAGTACGACCGCATCCAAGGTCATCGACAGCATCCCCGACATTCAGGGCAGTCAGGACACGCGCTGCATCCCGATCAACAAGGTCGGGATCAAGGACATCCAGCATCCGGTGCGGGTGAAGGACCGCTCAGGCGGCGAGCAACACACGGTTGCGCGTTTCAACATGTACGTGGACCTGCCGCACGATTTCAAGGGCACCCACATGTCGCGCTTTGTGGAGATTCTCAACAACCACGAACGCGAAATATCGGTCGAGTCCTTCAGGGACATGCTGGGCGAAATGACCGAACGGCTGGAAGCGCAGTCCGGTCACATCGAGATGAACTTCCCCTACTTCGTGAACAAGGCGGCGCCTGTATCGGGGGTCGAAAGCCTCATGGACTACGACGTCACGTTCATCGGTGATCTGGTTGGCGGCAAGCCGCGCATCAACGTGTGCGTGGTCGTGCCGGTGACGAGCCTGTGCCCCTGCTCGAAAAAGATCTCGGACTACGGCGCGCACAACCAGCGCTCTCACGTCACGTTGAAGGTGCGCGTCAAAAGTTTCATCTGGGTCGAAGAACTGATTGATCTGATCGAGAAACAGGCCTCCTGCGAGCTGTACGGCCTGCTGAAACGCCCCGACGAGAAATACGTAACCGAGCGCGCCTACGACAACCCGAAGTTCGTTGAAGACATGGTGCGCGATATCGCAGTGCAGCTCAACGAAGACGAGCGCGTCGGCGCCTACCGCGTGGAATCAGAGAACTTCGAATCCATTCATAACCACTCGGCTTACGCCATGGTTGAGAAGGACAAGGATCAAGCTGCCTGAGAAACGCCGAACTTGGGCTTTTGTAGAGCGGCTTCAGCCGCAATTGGGCTTGGACAGAGCGTGGTGGCCTCGTAATCGGGGCTGAAGGGTGTCGCAAAAGTCAAACGCGGCACCCGTAGGTTGGTGCTGAGCGCCAGCGAAGCCCAACATGCAGCGGTTTCCACGAGCAATAGCCTGTTGGGCTTCGCTGCGCGCAGCGCCAACCTGCGTTTAACGACACCCTCTGAAGCCGCTCCTGAGATAGCGCGGCACCGATTGAGCCATCAAACGTTAAAAACTTCCACCGCCGCCAGCACCTCGCCCGAGCTCGCCGGGTCGTAACCCGGCAGACTCCGCACTGCGCGCCGGTACGATTCGTCCGCGAGCACGGAGATCAAATCGTCGACTGGCGGCGGCGGGTGCTCGGCGTTGACGGCGAAGTAGTAGGTCTCGTTTGCAAGCGGCACAAAGTCCAGCCCAAAACCCGCGGCCACCGCCTGCGTACCGAGGCCGGCATCCGCCGAGCCGCTCGCGACCAGCGCGCCGACCGCGGAGTGCGTGAATTCGACGTGGTCGTAACCTGTAATGCCTGCCGGTTGAATGCCCGCACGTTGCAACAATGAATCCAATAACAGTCGTGTGCCGGAGTTGGGCTGGCGGTTGACAAAGCGGATTTCCGGATTGGCCAGCGCCTCTACATTGTCGACGCTTTTGGGGTTTCCCGCAGCGACCATCAAACCCTGCCGCCGCGTGGCGACCCGGATAAGCGAATGAGCGACTGGATCGATGCAGTTACGGTAGCTTCGGCAAAAATTCCCGCGCAGCTCACCGTCGACGAGATGAAAGCCAGCCGCGTCGCATTTGCCGTCGTTCAGGTTTGTCAGGCTCTTCGCGCTGCCACTGTTTTTTATGGTCAGCTCGCTCCCGGTGCGCTCCCGAAACACCGCGCGGATGATGTCATGCGTAAGACAATGACTCGCGCTGATGTTCAGCGCCTGCGAGCCGGAACGCGGCTGGGCGATATCGAGCTCGCCGCGCAGCTCTTCGGTCAGTTCCGCAAACAGCGGACCGGCTCTCTCGGCGGCCCGCGCGCGCGCGCACAAAAGCCTGTCTCCCAGTGGCGCCAGGGAAGCGCCACGGCCGCGCTCCATATGCACCAGCGGTTGTCCGAGACGCGCGGACCATTCATTTATCAGATTCCACGCGCCGCGATACGAAACGCCAACTTGCGTCACCGCCTTGCTCAGCGAGCCTCGTTCGCGAATGGCTTCGAGCAAGGCGAACACAAGCGGGTCAACCTCGAATGTGCGCCCGCGCCCCAGGCGCCACCTTATGTCGAGCTCGATGTCCATGCCTCATTGCCTGGCGGCTTGTCGGCCGCGCTGCGCATTGGCGAAAAACGCTTGTCGACCCTCGATCCTGTACACGCTGATCGCAGTCTGGCCTGCATCCGACAAGAGCCAGTCGATGAAAGCCTTGCCATCTCCGGCCTTGACGTGTTTGTGCTTTTCGGGATTGACCAGTGTCACGCCGTACTGATTGAACAGACGCTCGTCGCCCTCGACCAGCAGCGCGAGATCGCCCTTGTTCTTGAACTTGAGCCACGTGGCGCGATCGGTCAACGCGTACGCGTCGGTACCACTCGCAACGTTGAGCGTTGCGCCCATGCCGGAGCCGGTCTCGCGGTACCAGGTTCCGCTCACCGCTGCAACGTCGACTCCGGTGGCCTGCCACAGCGACAGCTCTCTCTTGTGTGTGCCGCTCTCGTCTCCGCGCGAGACAAAGACGCTGGACGACGTGGCAATCCTGTTGAGCGCCGCCGCAACATCATCCATGCCCTCAATCCCGGCGGGATCGTCCTTTGGTCCAACAACCACGAAGTCGTTGTACATCACGTCGAAGCGCTGGACGCCGAACCTGTCGGCAATGAATTTTTCCTCTGACGGCTTGTGATGCACGAACAGAACATCCGCGTCACCGTTGGCGGCAAGCTTGATCGCTTGCCCGGTGCCGACGGCAATCACGCGCACATCGATGTCGCTGGCGTTGGTGAATTTCGACAGCAACGCGGCAAACAGCCCGGAGTTTTCCGTCGAGGTCGTTGAGGCGACCGTGATGAAGCGCTCGGCCGAATGAGTGCCGGCGGCAAGCATCAACATCGCCATCAGAGTCGAAAACGTCATTACACGCGTCACGCTCAACCCTTTTCGATGAAAGTCGGTCACCAAAGCAGTTGCCCCTGAACAAAGGCGGCAGCCACTTCGCTGCCGGGCCGTTCAAAAAAGGCCGACGACTCGCCATGTTCGGCCACTCGTCCGTAGTACATGAACACGATTTCGTCCGCCAGTCGCTTTGCCTGACCGATATCGTGCGTCGTCATGACGATCTTGGTACCGGCTTCATGGATCGAACGAATCATGTCTTCCACCGAGCGCGTGGCGCCCGGGTCGAGATTGGACGTTGGCTCGTCGAGAAACAGTATTCGCGGATCCATCGCCCACGCGCGCGCCAGCGCCAACCGTTGTTGCTCCCCGCCCGACAGCACACGCGCCGCGCGCGGGGCCAGCGCCGTCAAGCCGGCCAGCTCGAGTACACGACGCAAATGCTGCGCGCGGGCCGCGCGTGCAACGCCGCACAACTTCAATGCGTACTCAACGTTGGCCGAAACGGAACGGCGCAACATCACAGGCCTCTGAAACACCATTGCCTG
>JBPCXK010000401.1:0-13004 GCA_051008635.1 Gammaproteobacteria bacterium | reverse complement strand
CCGCCTCATGTATCGGCGTGACGCCCAAGATCATGGAAACCCGCGCCAGCACGCACATTCCGATCATCGCGCAATACGCCAGGCTCTACGACGTCGACCCGACGCTGGTGAAGGCGATCATCACCGTCGAATCCTGCTTCGACAAGTATGCGGTCTCGCGCGCCGGCGCCAAGGGTTTGATGCAACTGATGCCTGACACCGCCAAGGGGCTGGGCGTGTACAACGTGTTCAACCCGAAGGACAATATGCGTGGCGGCATCAGGTATTTCCGGCAAATGATGGACCGCTTTCAGCAGGACACGAAACTGGCGCTGGCAGCGTACAACGCGGGACCGCTGGCGGTGGAAAAATACAAAGGCGTACCGCCTTACCCGGAGACCGAAGGCTACGTCAAAAAGGTTCTGCTCTACTACAGCAAGTACGGCGGCAAGACCAATGACGCGAAGCAAAAAGAAGACGCCGACAAAACAGAAGCGTCAAAGCACGCTGAGCAGTCGTCCTGACAATAGCCCGCAGATCTCACGACGATGACGAGCCCGCTTGATCCTTGTATCGACAGCGCATTTTCTTCCTCCCGGCAATGCGATCCGTATTGCGCTTTGTCAGAAAATCCCCAGTCGATTCAGATCTCCGCGCCATCATCCGGCCCGCGGTGAGATATGCAGGCTGCAGCATCAGCGCCGCTGTCGCTTTGAGGTGATAACTTAAACACCTATGAGCAGCACGGCCGAAAATGCGCCTCCGCGCGATTTCATTCGCACCATCATCGCCGAAGACATCGCTGCGAACAAAAACCGCGGCCGCGTGGTGACGCGGTTTCCGCCCGAGCCCAATGGCTACCTCCACGTCGGCCACGCCAAGTCCATCTGCCTCAACTTCGGCGTCGCGCGCGAGTTCGACGGCCGCTGCAATCTGCGCTTCGACGACACCAATCCGGAGACGGAGAGCGAGGAGTATGCCGAAGCCATCAAGGAGAATGTGCGCTGGCTGGGAGCCGAGTGGGCAGAGCTGCGCTACGCCTCGGACTATTTCGAGCAGCTCTACGAATTCGCGCTCACATTAATCAAGGAAGGCAAGGCTTACGTTTGCAGCCTCAGCCCCGAGCAGACTCGCGAGCACCGGGGCACGCTCACCGAACCGGGTAGCGACAGCCCTTACCGCAGTCGCTCCGTGGAGGAAAACCTCGATCTGTTTGCACGCATGCGCGCTGGTGAGTTTGCCGATGGCGAACACGTGCTGCGCGGCAGGATCGACATGGCATCGCCCAATCTCAACATGCGCGATCCCACGCTGTACCGGATCAAGCACGCCTCTCACTACCGCAGCGGCGATGCCTGGTGTATCTATCCAATGTACGACTTCACGCAATGTCTGTCGGATTCCATCGAAGGTGTGACCCACTCACTGTGCACGCTCGAGTTCGAAGATCATCGCCCGCTCTACGACTGGGTACTCGACGAAACGAAAGCGCAATGTCATCCGCAGCAAATTGAATTCGCGCGATTGGAGTTGAGCTACACCATTACCAGCAAGCGCAAGCTGAATCAGCTGGTGCAACAGGGCCACGTCAGCGGTTGGGACGATCCGCGCATGCCGACGCTATCGGGCATGCGTCGGCGCGGGTACACGCCGGAGGCGATTTGGGATTTCTGCGAGCGCATCGGCGTGACCAAAAACGACAGCATGATCGACGTGGCCGTGCTCGAAAACAGCCTGCGCGAGAATCTCGACAGCCGCGCGCCCCGCGCGATGGGCGTGCTGCGACCGTTGCGCATAGTGATAGAGAACTATCCCGAGGGTCAGACCGAAGAGCTGGATGCGATCAACCACCCGAACGATCCGAACATGGGCACACGCAAAGTGCCCTTTTCGCGCGCCCTGTACATCGAACGCGAGGATTTCATGGAAGAGCCGCCGAAGAAATTCTTTCGCCTGGCCCCCGGGCGCGAGGTGCGCTTGCGCTACGCCTACTACATCACCTGCCGTGAGGCAATCAAGGATCCGGACAGCGCGGAGATTACCGAATTACGCTGCACTTACGATCCGGCCACACGCGGCGGCTCATCGCCCGACGGGCGCAAGGTGAAGGGGACGATCCACTGGGTGTCAGCCGAACATGCTGTGCCGGCGGAGGTGCGCTTGTATGATCGCCTGTTCATGATCCCCAACCCCGGCGCGGAAGAAGGCTTTGTCACGCATTTGAACCCGGAATCACTGGAAGTGCTGAAAGACAGCCGCGTTGAGCCCGGCCTCATGGAAGCGAAGCCGGGCGAGCGTTATCAGTTCGAGCGTCAGGGCTATTTCAACGCCGATCCGGTGGACTCAAAAGCAGGGCGTCTCGTTTTCAATCGCACAGTCACGCTGCGCGACTCCTGGGCGAAAATCGAGAAGGCGCAAAGAAAATAAAACGCGCCGTGCCAGAGCACGATCGCGGGAGCTGCTTCAGGGGTGTCGCAGAGGTCAGCCACAACACCCGTAGGTTGGCGCTGAGCGATAGCGAAGCCCAACGGGCCAGTGGCCCATAGACACTACAGCATGTTGGGCTTCGCTATCGCTCAGCACCAACCTACGAAAAGCGTGTTCTGCGATACTCTTTAGAAGCCCGCTCCTACAAAAGCGCCACGAGTTTATTCCGGACAGCCTTCCCGGTTCACCCGTTGTCGCAGTCGTCGGTCGATTTGGCGAAGAGCCGCCGCACCATGGGCTCGAAGGTTTCCAGCGGCATAGTGTCATAGGCAGGATCGAACGCGCGCTGATCCCAGTACTCGCAAAAATCCGCGCAAGCATCAAAGTACGGGTGCCCACGAAAATGCTCGCGCGCGTCGCGGTCACCGCCGATGTGATGCCAAAAATAATAGCCCTGAAATATCCCGTGGTGAAGAATGATCCAGTGATTGCGCTCGGAGACGAACGGGCGAAGGATAGCGGCGGCGACCTGGCTGTGATTGTGCGGCGCCAGCACATCGCCCACATCGTGCAGCAAAGCGCACACAATCGTCTCTTCGTCAGCGCCGTCGCGGTGCGCACGGCTTGCGGCTTGCAAGGAGTGCTGATAGCGGTCTACCTGATAACCGTAAGTCGGGCCCGCCATGCTGATGAGCAAACCCAAAGCCTGATCGGCAACGTGCGCATCCGCCTGCCGGTACAAGCTGCCCGTGAGCAGATAGTCCTCTTTTGTGCCCTGATCCATGCGGGTAAAGCTGACGGTTTCCATTTTTGCCTCTCTGATCGTTAGTAGGCAAGAAACGAAAATACATCAACCGCGTTGATTCGCCAAGACAACACAAAAAACCCCTTCGGCTGGAAGGGGTTTCAGTACTTGTGAGGCGTTACTTGCTTATCAAGCCGTTGAGTGCTCCCGCCGGTACGCCGTGATCATGGCGGCCATGCGGTCTTTGGCTTTGAGTTTTTCTTTTTTCATCCTTCCCAACGCCAGATCGTCAAGTGGCGTGACTCCCATCTCGGCATCTCTAACTTGTTCTTTCAGTTGACGATGCTGGTTGTATAGCTCCTCGAAGCGCTTGTTTTCGCTAAGTAACGCGTCAACTATATCCTTCTCGTACTCGAACATGGACACCTCTCTGATGGCTTGGTTTACAAAATGGTCCCCGCATATCAGCCCGCGAGTAGAAACTGCCCAGAGAGCAGGCATCGAAGTCAGACTAGCGCAAAATCCGACCCTCAGCAACCACGAAGATCAGCCCCGAAAACGTGCCGCGGATTCACGACACAAGCTCGCTGACGTACTCAGATACGCTGTCCGTGGCAGGACAAAGTGGAGCTTACCGAGTCAAGCGATAAGGGGCCCGGGTGGCTGATTTCAAAAGCGACACCCGCAGCTGAGTGTCCGCCTTGTGCAATATCCGGGCTGCTCAGGCTCTTGCGCTGGGACGCGCGGCTACGGTCTCGTGCCAACGGCGCAGATTCGCGTGTTTGCTTTTGACGTCGAACTTCGCGCGTTCCGCGAAATCCACGGCCACCATTGCGTTGATGTCAGCAGCGCTGAAGCGCTCGCCGGCAACGAAAGGATTGTCGGCCAGGCGCTCGTCGAGCACCGTGAAGAATCGCTCCGCGCGTAAGCGGCCCCGCTCTACGAGCTCCGGTATCTGCGCGTAGCCGTGTGGACCGGTGAGCGCGCGACCCTTGAGGCCTCCCACCTTGTTTCGGAACGATTCCGCGACAGCGAGAAAGCCGTCGTTCTCGACGCGCATGTACCACTGCGTGACCCGCGCCTGGTCTTTGGCATCGACCCCAAACAGCGGTGGATCGGGCTGCACGGACTCCAGATAACGGCAGATCGCCGACGTCTCGATGATGTGTGTGCCGTCATCGAGCTCCAGCGCCGGTACGGTGCATAGCGGGTTGATCGCCTGGTACTCGGGCGAGAGGTGCTGACCGTTAGCCAGGTCCACTTGCTCGAACGGAATCTGCATTCCCTTCTCGGCGATGAAGATGCGCACGCGCCGGGGGCTCGGTGCGGCAGTGCAATCGTAGAGTTTCATCCGGGCGCCTCGTGCCAGCGATGGGCAGGAGGATAAAGCAGAACGGGAATGCGAGGAACCTCGGGTGCGGGCGCCGGGGGGCTCAGAACTCGAAACGGAACCCGCCGCTGATGGAGAGCTGAGTGAGGTTGTCGTGCCCGAGCAGGCTCTCTACGAAGATGAATCCCGTCTTGCCGCCGGTGAGTGTCGCCGTCGCGCCCACCCCCACGTTGAACACGTCGCGCTCCGGGTCATCGGTCGGGATTCCGAAACGCGTACCGGATGGGTCATTCACGAAGCGGCCCGTGATCAGGCGGCTGTCGTTATCGAACTCGTGCTCCCACTCTGCATTCAACTGCGGGCTGAGCACGCCCCAGCCCGTGCTGATGTTGTAGACCGTCTTGCCGCCAATAGCGGTGTTCACCGAAGTGATCTCCTGATCGTCCAGGCTCAGCTCTACGCCGGAAGCCGTGGGTAACTCCCGATAACCGTCTATGTCCGCCGTGAGGTAGGTCAAGCGCGCGTAGGGCCCGTACGTCCACGCCTCACGGTTGAAATCATACCCGGCGCCGAAGGACAGGGTGAGCTCTGTACCTGTGGTGTCACCCACCGCGTCCTCGTTGACGCCCGTGAAGCTGAGACGCCTGCGCGTGTCGTAGCTGTTCCTCCCAAAACTCAACATGCCATCGACATATGAGTTCTGCGAGCGATAGTACGTCCCGTACAAGGACAGGGCGATGCCGTCAAAGTCTATATTACCGCCGGCGTTGTCGAACTCCGTCTCGTTGGTGCCGTAGCCGAGCGCCAAGCCAAAGATCAGCCCCGGCGTGAAGCGGTAGTCGCCGCCGATGGTGATATCGCGCGCGTCGAAGTCGAAGCCCGGCTCGTTGAAGCTGCGATCTTTATCACCCACGGTGACGTTACCGTTGACGAACACACCGAACGGACTGACATAGTCTGAGGACTCGTCCCCTTTCGCCCCAAAGCGTGGCAACACGCTTTCGAGCACGACCTGAGGCATGTGCTGGCCGAACAGATTCACGCTCAGCCCGCTTACGCTCACGCCCGTGGCCCCGCCACGCAACGCGCTCAGCCGCGAGCCAATCAAGCGCGACTGACCGTCGGCCGCCTCCACCGCCATCGTCGCCTGACTCGATAACTCGTCCGGCGCCATCTGGCTCAGCGCTTCACCCACAGGACCCGAGGCGCCAGAGCGCACGCTGTCGCAAGTCATCTGCAGCCTGCGCTGTTCCGCTGTCAAACTGGCGGCGTTTACCAAAGCCGCGCACGCGGAGTCCAGCGCTTCAGCGATGCCGCGTTGAGTGTCGTCGAGCTCGGGTATATCGGCGAAACCATCGCCCGCCACCGTGATCTTGACGGGGAGCGTACGCATGTTGCCGGCTGCATCGGTGATTGTCAGCGTGTCGCTGAACGCCTGGCCCTTTATGACGTCTTCAGGAATCGGGAACGAGTACGTTACCTCGCCGCTTTCGGCCTCGATAAAGTCCGGGTCAACGGCGCCGTTCTCCGCGCTTATGGTGATCCCGGGTTGATCGTCCGACACGGTGAAGGTGCCGACCGCCATATCGCTGGCTACGGCTTGCAGGACCAACTCCTCCGGTGTCCGGGGCGCGTTGACGTCGGTGGCGCTTATCGTGACATCGATCTGTTTTTGATTTCCCGCCGCATCCGTTACCGTGATGACGTTTTTAAAGCGCTCGGTGGATGCCGCGGTGTCGGGAACGACGAATGCGTAGACGACGTCACCACTCGTACTCTCGATGAAATCGGGCGACACACTTCCGAGCGGCACGCTGTCCTCCTGCGCGCTGACGGCAATGCCGATGCCGGGCTGATCGTCCATGACTGTGAATTGCCTGGTGATACTTTGCCCAGGTGGCATGGACAGCACAAGATTACCGACCGATATCACGGGATCGCTGGCATCCGCCACAGTAATGATGGCCATCTCAGTGATTGAATTACCGACCGCATCGGTCACGATTATTTCATTTTCGATATTCACATTCACCGGCGCATCGGAGGGAATCGCAAACGTGTACGTCACCTCGCCTTGCCTGCCTTCGATGGTCGCAGGCTCGACCGAGCCGCTTGTTGTTGCTACCGTCAGTCCGGGCCGATTGTCACGCACGAGCAGGGTACCGGAAACGGTCGCACCCGGAAGCCCGCTCAAGTTCAGCGGGCCATTGCGCTCTGGCGGCTGCGGGTCCACCACGGCGGTGACGGCCACATTCCTGGAAGTGGAATTGCCGGCCGCATCGCGGGCCTGAAGCACTATCGTGAACTCTTGACCATCGGTGGCATTCTGCGGAATGGGGAAACTCAGGAAGACCTCTTCTTGTGTGCCGCTGATCTCGGACGGTTGCACCATGCCGGGCTCGGCGGTGACACTGATACCGGGACGGTCGTCCAAAATCGCAAGAGTGGCAGAGACCGTTTGGCCCGGCATGCCGGTGAGACTCGGTGGCTGGCTGATCTGCGGCGGCTGATTGTCGACGACGATCGTAACCGGCACGACCGTGGGATTGCCAACGTTGTCCGTGAAGGTGATCATGTCGTTGAAGGTCTGATCAGCGCTAGCGCTCGGTGGCACCGTAAACGTGTAACTGACCTGCGCCGCGGCGCCCGCATTCGCGCTCGGCTGTACCGTGCCCAACTGGGCAGTGGCGCTTATACCAGGCCTGTCATCGGAGACGTTCAACGTGCTGCTCACAGCCTGGCCCGGCGCGCCGATCAGGTTCAGCGCCGCAGCGCTCACTTGCGGTGGCTGACCATCGACTGCAACAGTCACAGACACGGTGGTCGGATTACCGACGCTGTCAGTAACCGTAATGTTGTCAGTCAACGTTTGATCCGAGGTGGCGCTCTGGGAGATCGCCAGCGAATAAGTGACCTGGCCGCTGGTTTCCTCGATTGTCTGCGGGGTCACTGTGCCTGCGCCAGCGCTCACGCTCATGCCGGCCTGATTGTCGGTAACGTTGAGCGTACCGCTCACCGTGCGGCCTGGCGCGCCCACCAGATTCAGCGGACCATCCGTTTGCGGCTGTTGAGCATCCACGCCGATCGCAACAGCGGTTTCCGCGGTGAGCTGCGTCGAATCCGTCACGGTCACCATGTCGTTGAACGTTTGCCCGTTGAACGCGTTGCCGGGAATGCTGAAACTGTAGGTGACGTTGGCGGAGTTACCTTCGATGCTGGCCGGTACGACCGTTCCCACCTCCGCGGTAACTGTCAGGCCCGGCCTGTCATCGCGTACGGCCAGAGTACCGTTCACCGTCTGGCCCGGCCTGCCAATCAGGGTGTTGAGCGGACCGCTGATCGTGGGCGGTACTCGGATGGTTTCACTCTGAGCATGCGCGGGCGATGGGAGAAGGAGCACCACGACGAGCATTCCGAACGCCAATGCGCAGATGGCCGACAGCCGGCGCGACACAAGGTATCGCCCACCCGGTGTGGGCGCATTTGTTTGGCGACTTCTCATTGCGCTTCGCACGCCGTCAGTCCGTTGCGGCCAGCTCCCCGTGCTCATACGTAACTTTAAGTATTGTTGAAAGTACCGCGAATCTCGGCGTATTGCACGCTTTAAGCGACGAACGAAACCCGACGACCCCAAAGTCGTCGGGTTTTATATCAGTTAAGAAAAAGGCGATGTCAGAACTCGAAACGAAAGCCGCCGGTGATGGATAACTGGCTAAGGTCCTCGTGCCCGAGCAGGCTCTCGACAAAGATGAACGCCACCTTGCCACCAGTGAATGTCGCCGTCGCGCCCGCCCCCAGGTTGAACACATCGCGCTCCGGGTCATTGGTCGGGATTGCGAAACGCGTACCGGTTGGGTCATTCACGAAGCGGCCGGTGATCAGGCGGCTGTCGTTATCGAACTCATGCTCCCATTCCAGGTTCAGCTGCGGGCTGAGCACGCCCCAGTCCGTGCTGAAGTTGTAGATCGCCTTGGCGCCGACGACCGTCGCGATCGAGGTGATCTCCTGATCGTCCAGACTCAGCTCCACACCGGAAGCCGTGGGTGATTCCTGATATCCGTCTATGTCCGCACTTAGGTAGGTCAAGCGCCCATAGGGACCAAACGTCCAGGCCCGGCGGGTAAGGTCGTAGCCACCGCCGACGGATACGGTGAACTCCGTACCATCGGTGTCACCCACCGCCTCTTCCGTGGCGCCGGTGAAGCTGATACGCCGTCGCGTGTCATAGCTGTTCGTCGCAAAACTGACGATGCCGTCGATGTATACCGCTTGCGACTGGTAATACGTCCCGTACAACGACAGCGCGTAGGCGTCGAAGTCGATGTTACCGCCGTTGTTGTCGAACTCCGTCTCGTTGGTGCCGTATCCGAGCGCTGCGCCGAAGATCAGCTCCGGCGCAAAGCGGTAGTCGCCACCGATGGTGATATCGTGAGCATCGAAGTCGAAGCCCGGCTCGTTGAAGCTGCTGTCTTTGTCACCCATGGTGACGTTGCCGTTGATGAATATCCCGAACGGACCGACATAAGCCGAGGAGTCATCCCCACCGGCGCCGGTGCGCGGCAGCGCGCTTTCGAGCACCACCTGGGGCAGTTGCTGGCCAAACAGGTTCACACTGAACCCGCTCACGCTCACGCCCGTGGCGCCACCGCGCAGCGCGCTCAACCGCGAGCCAATCAGGCGCGACTGACCGTCGGCCGCTTCCACCGCCATGGTGCCCTGACTCGATAACTCATCAGGCGCCATCTGGTCCAGCGCCGCAGCCAGCGATTCGATGTCCGCAGGCAGGTTGCTGCAGGTAGTGAAGAATTGCTCCTGCGCTTGCGTGCGGTTTGCAGTACCGCTCAATGCCACGCAGGCATCATTTACCGCCTTGTTCATCTCCTGTTGCGTTTGCGTGAGTCCCTGCCTGGGAATGCCCGCGGGGGCAGCCGTAATTCGTACGCCCAGTGTTTTAATGTTGCCGACCGCGTCGGTTACGGTAATTGTGTCGGTAAATATTTCCCCGTCCGCGGCGTCCGCAGGCACCGGAAAGTTGTACGTCACCGTACCGCTGGTACCCTCGATGAACGATGGCTCCACGGTCCCGATATCCGCTTCGACGCTGATGCCGGGTTCATCGTCGGAAACGGTGAACGTTCGCGTCGCGCTACCCCCTGGCTCAGCGTCGATTGTGAGATTGTCCTCCTCGGTGACCGGCGCCTGCGTTACGGTGATCTCGACCGGTACTTGCGTGGTAATCTCTTCACTGTCCCTCAACGTTATCGTTTCATTGAACACCTGACCGGTGGTGGCTTCCGGCGGGATGACGAACGAGTACTCCACGGTGCCCGACGTGCCCGCAACAGATGCGGGTTCTACGCCACCGTTACTTGCCGACACCGCTATGCCGGGCTGATCGTCCGACACACTCAGCGTCGCTGTGGCGGTTTGACCCGGCGTGCCACCTAACGTGAGCGGCACCGGTGACGCCTGTGGGGCGCGGCTCACAGTTATCGTCACGGACGCCTGTGCCGAATTCTGTCCCTGATCGAGAGCCGAAATCCTGGCGTTGATGGCATCCCCAACCTGGGCGTCCTGCGGAATGATGAAGGAGTAAGTCACGTTGCCGCGCGCCGCGCTGATCTGCTCCGGCTCCACGCTGCCCGGGCTGGCGCTCACTGTAATACCCGCCTGATCGTCGGAGACCTCCACGCCACCCGACACCGTCTGTCCGGGCAAACCGCTGAGCGATATAGAAGCCGGGTTGATCACCGGATCGACGACATCGTTGGTCGTGGTTGTTACCGTCACCTGCGTGCTGTTGCCGGCCGTGTCCCTCACCGTAACGATGTCGGCGAACTGCTGGTTCGTGGTGGCGTTGCGCGGGATCGTGAAGGAATAAGTCGTGTTACCCGAAGTGCCCTCAAATTGTGACGGCTGCACACTGCCGCTGTCGGCGCTCACCGAGATCCCGCCGACATCGTCGGATACGCTCAGCGGCCCGCTGACCGTTTGACCCGGATTGCCCTGCAGATCCAGCGAGCCTGGAGTCACCTGTGGTGCGTCGGTATCCTCGTCGTTGTCAGCGATTGTCGCAGTCGCGGCGCTGGGGTCGCCGACGATGTAATCCCCGCTTGCTAAAGTGAAGGTGACCGTCTCGTCCCCCTCGATATCGTTGTCATCGATGGGTGTCACAACGACAACCGCTGTTCTTTGCCCGGGTCCGACAACCACATTATCCGCCACGGTCTCGTAGTCTTGTCCCGCGGTGGCGCTACCGCCGAGGCTGAAATTAACGGTTAAGCCATTGCTACCCTCGGGCACGGCAGCGCCCAGCGTAACTGTGAAACTCGCTGTATCCACCGGAGGAGTCGTCGGGTTAGGCTCCTCGGACGCACTGGCATCCGTTGCACTGACCGTAACCGAGGGCCCGGCGACAGAGGTGACTGACCGCCTGTCTCCACTACATTCGGGCGAGCAATTCAAAATGAAATCCAGGGCCAGCGTTCCCGCCTGCGTCGTGGGCTGAGAGCTGAAAGAAAAGCTCGCGGTCTGGTTAGACCCGACCTCACGACAAAAGAATATGCCATCCCTGCCGCATTCTTCAGAGGTAAAAGCCCCGTTGATCGGTTGCCCCTGATTTCGAATATCTATACTCGCAAATCCTCCAGCCTCGTCTGAGGTTACCTGAACGGTATAGGTTATAGCCTGCCCTATGGGTACAACATTCGCTGGTTTCTGATCTATGCGGGCAATGGATAACGCAGCCTGTACGGGCGCTGCCGCAAACAGAATCAGCGCCACCACACACACGCTGAGCCACCTCGCGCAGGCAGATCGCTCAGAAGGGCAATGCGAGCGTGTTATCGAGGAAGTGCGCGCGTTGGTGTTTACGACGTCAAATAATTGCGAATGTATCGAACGGCGATCCGCAGACATGTCTCCCCCTGCCTTGTTTTGATCTATCCGAGTTGATGTGAACCCGTCCCTGGGAAACTAAATCCAGCGCCTACTATGCTGGCTGCACCGAAAAATCGCTGTGAAGAATTCCGGAGAACCAGTGTGCGAAATGTCACTAAGGGCTCGCGACAAGTTCAGAGGGATCACAAGCGTGCATAAAAAAAACGGCGGCCAATGGCCGCCGTTTTTTCGGGTTGGACGATCTTTGTCAAAATTCGAAACGAAAACCACCTGTGACTGTAAACTGACTGATATCGTCGTGACCCAGCAGCTGCTCGTAGAACAGAAAACCCGACGTGCCGTTCTTGAGCGTTGCGCTGCCGCCGACGCCGACGTTGATGACGTCGCGATCGGGTTCGTCGATCCCGAACCCCCACTGCGTGGCGGTGGGGTCTGAGACGAACACGCCGGTGATGGCCCGCTGATCGTCATCGAACTCATACTCGTACTCGACGTTGAGCTGCGGACTCAGTACGCCAATGGTCGTACTGATGTTGTAGATGGCCTTGCCGCCCACCGTGGCGGTGATTGATGTGGCCTCCTGATCGTCGAGCTGCAACGCCAGACCGGTGTTACCCGTGAGGGTCTCCCGATATCCGTCGATGTCCAGTTGCAGGTAACTCGCGCGCCCGTACGGACCGAACACGAAGCCGTCACGCGTGAAGTCGTAGCCGCCACCGACGGACAGGGAAATTTCAGTGCCGTCGGTATCACCCATCGCGTCCTCGTTAACGCCCGTGAAAGTGATACGCCTGCGCGTGTCGTAGCTGTTCATGCCGAAGGTGAATATTCCGTCGACATACACGGCTTGCGAGGTGTAGTACGTCCCGTAAAAGGACAGCTTGTAGCCATCGAGCTCGGTGTCACCCGCATCGTTCTGGAAGTCGGTCTCGGCCGTGCCGTACCCCAATGCGCCGCCAAACACGAAGTTAGGCGTGAACCGGTAGTCCAGCCCCATCGTGGCGTCGTAGGCGTCGAAGTCGAAACCGGGCTCGTTGGCCGATGGATCCTTGTCGCCGATCCGCACGTTGCCATTGACGAAGAATCCGAACTTCGTCGATATGCCGGACTGATCGCCACTTTGCCCCACGCGCGGCAACATGCTGTCCAGCACGAAGCCCGGCACGTGTTGGCCGAACAGGTTCAGGTTCAGCCCGGATAAGCTCAGGCCTGATGACCCCGCGCGTAACGCGCTCAGGCGTGAGCCGACGAGCTGGGACTGGCCATCGGCAGCCTCGATCGCCATCGTGCCCTGTGCGGCCAATTCATCCGGCTTGACCTGGCTGTCTGCTGCTGCGCGCTCTGCCGTCCCTTCGGCGGGCAAAGCCGCGCAAGTCGCGGCTAGATCGCTGCCGGCCGGTGCGCTTTGACAGGCAATCACTAACGCCTGCTCTATCTCGATGCGCCCCGATCCGGGTCCCGGCCCTTCGGGCGCCGTGGAGATCGTGACACCGAACGTGCCGACGTTGTTGGCCGCGTCGGTGAGCGTGATGGTGTCGTTGAACTGCTGATTCGGAGCCGCGTCCGCCGGAACCGGGAACGTGTAGGTCACGGTGCCGCTGGTGGCATCGATCAGCGTTGGCG
>JBPCXK010000400.1:0-2715 GCA_051008635.1 Gammaproteobacteria bacterium | reverse complement strand
CGATCGTGGCGATGATCAAAGGTGTTTGCGTCGGCGGTGGTCTGGAGATCGCCGGCGCCTGCGACCTGCGCATTTGCGGCGAGTCGAGCCGCTTCGGGGCGCCGATCAAAAACCTCGGCCTGGTCATGGCCTATCCCGAGATGCACAGCCTTGTCGATCTGGTCGGCGCCGCAGTCGCGCGCGAGATCCTGCTGGAAGGGCGTGTTTTCGGCGCGCAGGAGGCGAGGGACAAAGGCATCGTCAACCGCGTTGTCGACGACGACAAGGTAGAAACCGAAGCGTATGCCACCGCGCAACGAATCGCCGAAGGCGCGCCGCTGGTCGCGCGCTGGCACAAAAAATTCATCGATCGTGCGGCGCAGCCTGCACCGCTGACCGAGGCCGAGGTCAACGAAGGCTACGCCTGTTACGACACTGAAGATTTTCGCATCGGTTATCGGGCGTTTCTGAACAAGGCCAAACCGCAGTTCAAGGGAAGCTGATGGGACCGCTCGCAGGACTCAAGGTCATCGAGCTCGCGCATATCATGGCCGGACCCACCTGCGGCATGATGCTCGCTGACATGGGCGCGGACGTCGTCAAGGTCGAAAAGGTCCCGGATGGCGACGACACGCGCCGCATGACGCCTCCGGCGATCGCGGGTGAGGCGGCATCATTCATGATGATGAATCGCAACAAGCGCGGTATCGCGGTGGACCTCAAACAGGATGCCGGTAAGGAGATCCTGGGCCGACTGCTGGCCGACGCCGACGTACTTATCGAGAATTTTCGCATCGGCGTGATGGATCGTCTGGGTCTGGGTTACGAGACGTTGCGCGCCACGAATCCTGGTCTGATCTACTGTGAGATATCGGGCTTCGGGCGTACCGGACCTTATGCCGAACGCGCGGGTTTCGATCTCATAGCGCAAGGCATGTCCGGCTTGATGAGCATCACCGGCGAGGGGCCGGGACGTCCACCGGTGAAATGCGGAGCGCCCATGACGGACATTACTGCCGGCATCGTCGCGGCTATGGGTGTGCTGGCCGCTTACGCGCACCGCCTGAAAACCGGCGAAGGCCAGCGCGTCGATACTTCGTTGTTCGAGGCCGGTATCGTGCACACCTATTGGCAGTCCGCCATTGCGTTCGCGACCGGTGAGTCGCCAGGCCCGCTTGGCTCCGCGCATCCGCTCAACGCGCCGTATCAGGCCTTTCAGACCAGCGACGGCTGGATCACGGTCGGGGCCGCCAATCAGGCCAACTGGCTCAAGCTGCTCGCTGCGCTGCAATCCGAGCACCTGCACAAAGATCCTCGTTTCGGAAATAACGATGCGCGCATGAAGAATCTCGAGGCATTGATCGAAACGCTCGCCCCCATCTTTGCTCAGCGTACCAGCGGAGAATGGCTGGCCCGTCTCGAACGAGCGGGTGTCCCGGCCGGCCCGATTCTGGATATCGACCACATGCATCGCGACCCGCAAGCGCGCGCGAGACAGATGGTGTTGTCGGTTCCGCATAGTGCCGCTGGTGACGTCGAGACCCTGGGACATCCGGTCACATTCTCGGCAACGCCCGCGGAAGTAACGCGCGGTGCGCCACTGCTCGGCGAGCACACGCGGGAGATTCTGGGCGAGCACGGTTATTCGGGAGCCGAAATCGATGAGCTCGTGCGGCGTGGTGTTGTGGGCGCGGTTTAGCAGCGACAGGCGCCGCTTACTCGGAGATAATAGTTTGAGGGGAGTGGGGGATTTGGGCTTCGCTGCGCTCAGCCCAACCTACAAGGCTGCCTTCGGCCTCTCCCCGTGCGGCTCGGCCAGCAGACGCGATAGCGAATCGTTCGCACCGATAGCGACGGGCGCCGACTGCTTGTGAATTTCCGCCAACAACATTTGCACGCGTTCGGTGAACTGCGCGCGCTCCTTGCCGGTATCCGCAAACGCCTGCTGCGCTTTTTCCCCGACGGCGTTCAGCCCGTGCTCGAGCCCCGCATTGAGCGCCCGCAGTGCGGTTTTCTCCAGCGACGGTGTCAGCTTGCGGTGCAGGAGCTGTGGAACAAGCCAGCTCACCAGCACGAGCATCGCACTGTTGATGGCGAAGTTGATGCTCACGAATTCGCCTTCGCCAGTTGTCCCCGCATAAAAACGGGTGACGACGGTGTAGCCGACCCACAACAGCGCAGCCAACGGCAGCGCAGTTCCTGCGAAGCCGATGAGTCGTTGCAGCCCGCGTTGCAGCGTGCTGCCGGGTTTGGCAAGCGCGCGCCGCAGCGCGTGCTGCAAGTGATCGTTGATGATTGCGGGCGCGGCCTCGGCGACAGCGTACAAACGTTTTTGTATCGGCGCGTCTGCGATGCCAGCGTGCGCGATCTCGATTTCGCTCCTGCTCAACGCCTCCACGAGATTGGTTTGCGACCACTCGTCCCACAGTATCGCATCGGCTGGTTCGAGCGGCCGACTTTCCGGTGCGTTTTTGGTCTCATCGCTTTTGCTTACGCTGAGCTTGCGCATGATCTTGTCGGTCGCAGGCGTGTCGCCCAGTCGGGAGGCGAGCTGCCGCAGGGGCCAGCCGAGGTTGTCGATGCAGGCGCGCCGCGCCTGCTGCCAGTTTTGTTCGTTCCTGGTCTCGAAGTCGGTCCATTGTTGTTGCGTGCCGAAGCGCTCGAGTGCAGTGTTGATGAGCTCGAGCGTATCATCGAGCCGGGCGGCGTGCCCGAGCCGGGCGAGCTCCTGCACAC
>JBPCXK010000399.1:0-2889 GCA_051008635.1 Gammaproteobacteria bacterium | reverse complement strand
GGCCCGAGGTGTTGATAACGCGACGCGGTGTGGAACGAAAACGGTCGTTCGTCCAACGTTGCAACAGATCACCGACATTGACTACCACCGTATTTTCGATGGGATGTAGGCGCAGGCTCGACGCGAGTTGCCTGGCTGAACTGGAGTTCTGCAAGTTGTGCGTACGTCCCGGCGCGACCGAGCAGTTCGCTGTGGGTGCCCTGATCGACAATTCTACCTTCCACCATCACCACAATAGTGTCTGCCTTCAAAACCGTCGCCAGACGGTGAGCGATTACAATAGTCGTGCGCTCGGCTGAGATCGTTTCAAACGCACCCTGGATGGCGCGCTCGCTTGCGGAATCGAGCGCGCTCGTTGCCTCGTCCAGGAGCAAAATTGGCGAATCGCGAATAATCGCTCGCGCAATTGCCAGGCGCTGGCGCTGCCCTCCGGAGAGCGTCATGGCGTTCTCGCCCAGTTGTGTGTGGTATCCATCAGGCAACGCCGAAATGAACTCGTGAGCGTTGGCCGCCTGGGCGGCAGCGATGATTTCAGCTTCGTTCGCGGACGGGCGGCCGAAGCGGATGTTCTCTGCCACGGAGCCGGCGAAAAGCAAGGTGTCTTGCTGAACTACGGATATCGTGCCGCGCAGCGCCGCCGGGTGCAGCTTCCTGACATCAACACCGTCGACTGTGATGATGCCGCGGCTGGGATCGTAAAAGCGCAGCAGAAGCTGGAACACTGTACTTTTGCCGGCTCCCGACGGACCGACCAGGGCAACGGTCTGACCGGGTTCGACGGTCAACGAAACATCGCGCAGGGCAGCCATTTCCGGTCGGGTTGGATAGTAAAAGTCGACATCGTTGAACTCGATTTCACCGCGGACAGGAGTGCCGAGGGTTTGTGGTTTTGCCGGCGCCCTGATGTCCGACGTCGCCGCGAGCAGTTCCATCAACCGCTCTGTGGCGCCCGCTGCACGCATGATTTCAGCATAAGTTTCGGTAAGCATGCCTACGCCGCTCACCGCAATAAATGCGTACATGACAAATTGCGTCATGGCACCCGGCGAGAGCGCGCCGCTTTGTACCTGAGCAGCGCCGAACCACAAAACAGCAATGAGGCCCGCAAGCGTCAACGAAAAAATTGCAGCGGTCATATATGCGCGTGTGCGAATGCGCCTCAGCGCGACGTGGAAGGTTTCCTCGACAGCCTGGCCAAAATTTGCCTTTTCTTCGTCCTCTCGCGTGTAGGCCTGAACGGTTTCCAGCCCGCGCAGACTCTCGCTGGCACGCGCAGATGCGTTCGCAAGGCTATCCTGACTGAAGCGTGACAGGCGTTGAACGCGTCGTCCGAAAAGTGTGATCGGCCCGAGAATGAGCGGGCCGACCGTAAACACCATCAACGCGAGCTTCCAACTCACGATTACCATCAGCACGAGAGCGCCGCCCATCGTAGCAATCGTACGCATCGCGACGGATATTGATGAGCCGACGACGGTCTGGATCAGCGTCGTGTCGGTGGTCAGTCGCGAGAGGACCTCACCGGTTCGCGTGCTGGCGTAAAAGCTCGGACTAAGCCCCAGGAGGTGATCATATACAGCGCGGCGCAAATCGGCGACGACCCGCTCGCCCAGACGACTGATGAAGTAATAACGCAGCGCGCTCGCAACACCCAGCAGGATCGCAACTAAGATCCCGGCGGCGAAATACCCGGCAAGCTCATCTCCTGGTGCAAGTCGTGCGCAAAATTCGGGCATCTGCGCACCTGCAAATCCGCAATCGACGAGCAAGCGAAAGGCTGCGGGTAGTAAAAGTGTGAGGCCGGAGGCGAGAGCGAGAAAAATGCCGAAAGCGAAGAGCAGACCGGGATATTTCAGAATGAACGGAACGAGCCGGCGCAGCGGTTTCGTGCTCCGGGCTTTGTCTCTGTGAGCGCGGTCCTGCACAAGCTCCGATGCAAAGGCCAAACCACGATCGGCCTCGATCTGTTCAACCGCTGATTTGTCTGCCCAATCCCGCGCCATCGTTCGTTCTCACAAATTGTTGAAACTCAGTGCAGGGTAAAAGGACGCGTCCTCGCTCACGAAGCTACAGATAGATCGACAGTGTCAGCGGAGCGTGGTCCGCACAACCGCTACTCAAATGCCGATATCTCGCCGGGTCGTGAGCGATTCCACATTGATCCCGGACGTCTCAGCCCGGAATTCGCCACCGCGCCAACGCTCGCGAGCGTCGATGCAGATGGTTGTATCGAACATCGCCCATGCGATTTCGCCGGGAGGATAGTCGCCACAGGTGTGGAAGTGCGTATAGCGCGGACTGCCGAAGGCGACGGCTCCCCACCGTTCGATGTTCCCGATTGCTGGACCGGGATAGTAGGTCATCGGATTTATCCCCGCGTGCCAGGAATGGACAACAAAGGGTTCGATATCAAACAGAGATGCTACGTGCTTGTAGTGTTTTCGAACGTTTGCGACCGTAACGGCATCTCCTTCGAAATCCACTATGCGCCCGTTCTCTACCAGCACGGTGACCGGCTGATCCAGCATTAGTGTCGACGGCTCGTAATAGCGATTACTGGTCGCCATTAACCAATGCGTGATCACGGCGCGGCCGTTCATGGTGTCGCAAGGAACGGGCGGGAATATGACAATCGGAAATGTACGCAGCGTGAATGCGTTGTCGCCGACTTTGCGGCGCGGTCCGTTATTTTGAAACGTCCCTTTCAGATCCGTGCCGAGCGGGCATGTGATGCGCCACTCTCTCGCCTGATCCATTTCTCCGAGCAAAGCGTCCAGCACTGCCTGCATGAGGTCGTGTGGCACTGTGCAAAACTCCGATCCCAGAAAGTCGGCGTCCAGAGCGTAGCAGATCGTCTTGGTACCGCTGCCGTGGAGCCTGGTAAATCTG
>JBPCXK010000398.1:0-4022 GCA_051008635.1 Gammaproteobacteria bacterium | reverse complement strand
GCCCGGGGCTACATCCCGAGTGGCAGCGATGCTGAAAAATTGCTCGTCCTGGGGATCGACGCGCGGGACTTGATCGACACCGTCGACCACAACCTGACTCATTCTACCGGGCAAGGCCGGTTTCAACGCAGTGTGACATACGACAACGTTCCGGTGGAACAGGTGGAAATCTTTCGAAAGCTCAGCGGACGCCTCGCACAGGATCTATTAGAGCACCTCAACGAGTTGCTGGCGTCGCGCGATAGAGACAGCACGCCCAACGTCGAGGGCAGCGGCCGTGCCCGCATCGGTATGGGCATCTATCTCATCGAGGAAATCATCGACGAAGGGGATGCACCCCCTGAGTCTCCGAACAGCAGAGGGGAAAAATGAAACGCAGTATTGGCGGTTTGCTATTGATCGGTATTCTGGTCTTTTTCCCGGGCTGTCAGTCAGAGCCAACAGAGCTGGCGGAGGGTGGCATCAAGGGCACCGGACGGACTGATGTGAGCGCGGGTGCTATTTCCGGTTTCGGCAGTGTGATTGTCAATGGCACGCGATTCGATACCACTGCTTCGACCATTATCGTCAACGGCCAGACCGCCAGTGAGTCCGATCTCGATGTCGGTTTTGTCGTACGCGTGGAAGGTGATATCAGTGCGGGTATCGCCACAATGGTGGAGTTTGCCGACTCGGTCCGGGGCCCGGTGAGTGACATCGCACCAAACGGGGCAGCTGGCAACGAGGCGACGCTGACCGTGCTGGGCCAAACGATTGTCGTGGATGATTTGACCAATCTCAACAACACGGATTTAACAACTCTGATGCCCGGCGATATCGTGGCCGTGAGTGGGCTGCGCAACGCCAGCAACGTCATTGTCGCCAACTATCTCGAAAAGAGGGCGAATGTCGATCTATTCGCCGTGACGGGCGTGGTGAGTAACCTCGACGCCACCAATAAGCGCTTTCACATCGCACAGCTGACCGTTGATTTCAGCGCGGCCAGTCTGGTCGATCTGCCGGGCGGAGCCCTTGCAAACGGTCAAACGGTCGAAGCAGTGAGTGAGGCGGGCGGATTCATAGCGGCGACGCCGCTGCTTAAAGCGACGACCGTCAGCGGCGGCATAGTCCTTGGTGCGCGGCCGGACGATGAAGTGGAAGTCGAGGGGTTGGTTACGAACGCTGACAACGCGCCGGCTGCGTTCCAGGTGGGCGGTGTGAGTGTGGCCACCAGTAGCGCAACCGTATTTGAAGGTGGTTCACCCAATGACATTGTCGTCAATGCAAGGGTAGAGGTCGAAGGGGAAATCGACGCAGGCGGATTGTTACAGGCGCTAAGAGTTATCGTCAAACCGAGCAATGAGGTAGAAATCCAGGGTTCTGCCGGTACCGTCGATCTGGGCGCAGATACGATCACAGTGCTGAGCATCGTCGTCCAGGTCGATGAGCTCACAAGCTTCAAGGATGAGAGCGTTACAAAGCAAAGGCCATTTAACCTGACTCACGTAAGCACGGGCGACCGGATCGAGGTGCGCGGTATTGGTGATGCTTCGACAGTCATTGCGACTCGGCTGGTTCGCAAAAATCCGGAGGACGACACTAAGGGCAAACTGGGTGCTCCGGTGGAGTCCTTCGACGCCACTGCGGAGACGATTAGTACGCTAGGTCTGGTAATCACTGCCAGTGAAGCGCTGGGGACCGGGTTTGAGCTCGATGAGTTAGAGGTATCACAAGAGGCGTTTTACGCCGAGCTCCAGGAAGGTACGATTATTGAGGTGGAGTGGGAGCCGTTCATGTCTACGTCGCAACCGCCCAAACAGGTTACATTGGAGCGCGAAGAGGAGTAGCGAGCGCGAATGATGTCGGGCGTGTGTTCGCAGTCAAAATTCAATGATAGCAGTTGTATCCTTGTCATTGTTTTCGAACAAGCCAGGTCGCCAGCCGTAACGGTCGCAGATGCCCTTGGCGATATACAGCCCTAGCCCGCATTTCTCACCACGGGGCGAGATGATCGCCTAGGTCGTTCACCACGGCCGTAACTTTGCTGCTCAAACATGTCGCCGCTTTTACATCCTCATCGCGGCCGCCGCGCGGACTTCGCGCAAGAAACAACATCGCTTTCAATATCATCGGACATGCTGTGAACCGCGCGGCGAATTCGCGCCAACGGGTCTCTCAGACTGGTAGATCGTTGTCGCGCAGCAGGCCGGCGCA
Source organism: Gammaproteobacteria bacterium (assembly GCA_051008635.1). Taxonomy (GTDB): domain Bacteria; phylum Pseudomonadota; class Gammaproteobacteria; order JBPCXK01; family JBPCXK01; genus JBPCXK01. The sequence goes on along the minus strand of JBPCXK010000398.1, from coordinate 1,829 downwards.
ATTGCGTCAGTGGTTTCATATGATCTCGAGCTCGCAAGTCCACAGTCTACACCGTTGGCATCGGGGCAATCGAAAACCTGCGGGCTAACGCCATCTCGTCAGTTTTGTGCGTTCAGAAGTTCATCGAGAAGCCGGGCGGCTCTTTGCGGGCCGTCTTGTATTTGCATGTGAGCGCTGGTTGCTTTCAGTTTTGAATGCATTGCCTCATCGCTAAGCAGCGTCTCGATCGCACTCACGAGCTCATCGTCGGCCCAATCGGAGCGATGCATCTTGAGACCGTGCCCGGTTTCCTGCGCGCGTGTGGCGTTGTCGTGTCCGTCCCAAACATAAGGCAGGATCAACGCCGGTTTGCCGAAGTAGAGACATTCGGTGAACGTGTTGTTGCCGCCGTGATGAATCACGGCATCGGCTTGTTGAATCACCGACGGCTGCGGGAACCAGGATGCGATGTGAACGTTGGCCGGCGTCGATTCGTAACTGTCCTGATAGTCGCCGACGTTGACCAGCGCGCGGTAGGGCAGCTTGCCGAGCAGGTCGATGATGCGTTTGAGCAGCGCGGTGTCACCCGCGCCGAGGCTGCCGAAGCTCACGTAGATCAGCGGTTTGTCATTGTGAGTTTCGAACTCCGGGATGGCATACTCTTCTTCCTTGCGCACACAGCCTTCGAGATATTGAAAGCGTTGCGGGTCCAGCGGGTGGCGGCGTTTGAATTTGACGGGTTCGGGGTACAGCAGCAGATTCAGATATGGTGAGGTCTCGAAGAACTCACCGATTGGATACGGCTTTTCGCCGCATGCCTCGAGAAAGGCGTTGAAGTCATCATGAATCGGTTTGACGATCTCGTTGAAGCGTTGTGTGTAACGCGCAAAGCATGCCTCGTCATTTTCTCCGCAGCCGGACAGATGCGGCGGGATGTCCGGGTCCGCGACCTCGTTCTCGCTGCAGGAGATGATGCGCACCCAGGGGACGCCGTAGCGCTTGGTGGCCGGGAACAGGATGACGTTGTCGATGCAGATGAGGTCGGGCTCGAGCTCATCGAGCACGCCGGGCAAGGCCTTCTCTGCCCATTTTGAGGTAGAAACGATCGCTTCCCAGCATTCTTTCACGTAGTTGTCGATCTGATCGTAGGGCGATCTGGCGAAGTTGGGAATATGACCGTTGATGAAGTCCGACCAGTACTTCGCCATCGCCTCGGGCTCCATCGGCTTCGACAGGTTCACGATGCGTTCTTCGAAGCCATAGCCCTCGAACACGCCGCTGAAACCGGGATCGGTGAGGAACACGGGTCGGTGTCCGAGCGGTCTGCACGCCTGCGCGACGCCGACGGAGTTCAATGCCGGGCCGAACGCGCCTTCCGGGAAAAAGGCGATGGTTTTTTGCTTTGCCATTGTTTGTTCCTCCACTCATGCGCCACGCAAATTGTATGATGTGAGATTAGCAGGAGTTGCAACATGAGTGCAGATTCGCCGGCCAGCGACCAGAATCGGCGGCTCGCTGACTGTCCGGCTTCGCCCAACTGCGTAAGCAGTCAGGCGAGCGATCCTGCGCGCCGCGCGCAGCCCTTTGCCCTTTCGGGGTCGCCGGCGCAGTTCATGAGCCGCATTCAGAGCGTCGTTGCCGCGATGCCGCGCACGCGCGTTGTTGAAGCCGATGACATTTATCTGCATGCCGAGTTCAAAAGCGCCTTGTTCGGGTTCGTCGATGACTTCGAAGTACTGGTGGACGAAGCAGCCGGTATCGCATACGTGCGTTCCGCTTCGCGTACCGGACATTGGGATATGGGTGCGAATCGGCGCCGCGTACAGCTGGTTCGTCGCAGGCTCGAGAAA
>JBPCXK010000397.1:0-5192 GCA_051008635.1 Gammaproteobacteria bacterium | reverse complement strand
CGCCACGCGGGATGGATAGACGTCGCACAGGGATGTGCAAGTGTCGCGGGCGCAGGACGCGCAGGAGCGACCGCCGAGAAACGTGAAGTTATTTCTGGCAGAGCCCTTAGGCCAGGGCGCTGACACTACGTGGTTTCGATTCCTCCAGCAGGATATCGACCATCAGTTCGTTGGCAAGCGCGTCCAGGTCCTTGCGCAGCTCGTCGAGCGGCATGTTGGCCGGCGAGCCGACCTGCACTACGGCATGGAACAGCGTGCCGGCGGTGGATGATCGCAGGCGTTCGGTTGTGAGCTCGACGATGTTGATGCCGCGCTCGGCCAGCGCCCGGACGATCTCGTGCATGATGTTGGGTCGGTCGCGGCCGACGACGTCGAGTGACACCCTGCGGTACGTGCTCGCAGACAGATCCATCGCGCTGCGCTCGACAGTGACCTTCAACCCGCTTGGCCCGAGCTCTTGCAGCGCGACAATGACCTTGTCGGTCTCGTCGTCCGGCACGTCGGCGAGCAGAATGCCCGCAAACTTGCCTGCCAGGCTCGCCATCCGGCTCTTGGACCAGCTCGCGCCGTGGGCGGCCAGCACGCTCGACAGTGTTTGCACAAACCCGGGTTTATCCGTGCCGATCACGGTCAGCACGATAGAGGTGGACATACCGTAAGGCCTCAACTCTCTTACCGACCGAGTATAGACGCTGCCGCCGATCCTGCCGTGCGGTGACGGCAGGCCTGCGATGCGTGCCTTACACGTCTCAGGCGACCTCTTCGTAGTCGCGCAAAGGCGGGCAGGTGCAGATCAGCTGGCGGTCGCCCTGCACGTTGTCGATGCGCCCGACCGGGGGCCAGTACTTGTCTTCGCGCAAACCGGGCAGGGGGAAGAATGCCTGTTGTCGCGAATAGGGCAGGGTCCATTTGTCCTTGAGCAGGAGATGATGGGTGTGGGGCGCGTTGCACAGGACATTGTTCCGGGCATCCGCCGCACCCGTTTCGACCGCGGCAATCTCCTTGCGGATCGCAATCATGGCATCGCAAAAACGGTCGAGCTCGCGTTTGGCCTCGCTCTCGGTGGGTTCGATCATCATGGTGTCAGGCACGGGAAAAGACATGGTGGGCGCATGAAAACCATAGTCAACCAGGCGCTTGGCAACGTCATCCACGCTGATCCCGGAGGAGTCTTTTAAGCCGCGCAGGTCGATAATGCATTCGTGCGCGACCATTTCGTTCTTGCCGGTGTACACGATCGGGTAGTGCGGCGAGAGCCGTTTGCTGACGTAGTTGGCATTCAGGATCGCGATCTGTGTGGCGCGCTGCAAGCCCGGCCCGCCCATCGTCGCGACATAGGACCATGAGATGGGCAGGATGCCGGCCGAGCCCCAGGGCGCGGCCGAGATCGCGCCGATGGTTTCGCCGTCGCCTGCCGCCGGATTTACGCCATCGACCACAGGATGATCCGGCAGAAACGGCGCCAGGTGCTCCTTCACGCCAATGGGTCCCATGCCCGGCCCGCCGCCGCCGTGCGGGATGCAGAACGTCTTGTGCAGGTTGATGTGGGAGACATCGGCGCCGATGTCCGCTGGACGGCAAACACCGACCAGCGCGTTCAGGTTGGCCCCGTCCATGTACACCTGGCCACCGTGGCGATGCACGATGTCACAGATCTCGATGATCGCTTCTTCGAATACACCGTGCGTCGATGGATAGGTGACCATGAGCGCGGCGAGACTGTTCGCGTGATCCGCGGCCTTGGCGTTCAGGTCTTCCACGTCGACATTGCCGTTGTTGTCGCAGGCGACTACGACGACCTTGAGTCCTGCCATTTGCGCGCTGGCCGGGTTGGTGCCGTGCGCCGACGATGGAATGAGGCACACGTCGCGATGGCCTTCGCCGCGCGTCTGATGATACTTGTGAATCGTAAGCAGGCCCGAATACTCGCCCTGCGAGCCGGCGTTCGGTTGCAGCGAGATTGCATCGAAGCCCGTGATCTCGCACAGCATGTCTTCGAGCTCTTCGAAGAGTTGCTGATAACCCTGCGCCTGCTCGAGCGGGGCGAAGGGGTGCAGGGCGCTGAACTGACGATATGTGACCGGCAGCATCTCGGTCGTGGCGTTGAGTTTCATGGTGCACGACCCGAGCGGAATCATCGAGCGATCCAGCGCAACGTCTTTTGAGGCCAGCCAGCGCAGATAACGCAGCATCTCCGTCTCGCCGTGATAGATGTGGAACACCGGATGGGTAAGGAAATCACTGCTGCGGCGCAGGCCGGTCGGCACGCACTCTTCGACTTCCGGATCGAGTCCGTCGATGCTGACGGTCTCGGCCGCCTTGGTTGCAAATACACGCCACAAGGCCTCGAGGTTCATGCGTCGCGTGGTCTCGTCGAGGGCGATGCCGAGGTGATCGGCGTCGACCACACGCACGTTGATGCGCGATTCGCGCGCCCGCGCCGCGATGCGTCGCGCCTGACCCGGCACGCGCACGGTGATGGTATCGAAGAATGATTGTGTGACGACCTCGAAGCCGAGGCGCCGCAATCCTTCGGCCAGAATGAGCGTCAGTCGATGCACGCGCCCGGCGATGAGTTTCAGGCCTTCGGGACCGTGGTAGATTGCATAGAACGCTGCGATCACCGCGAGCAGCACCTGCGCAGTGCAGATGTTGCTGGTCGCCTTTTCGCGACGAATGTGCTGCTCGCGCGTTTGTAAGGCCATGCGCAAAGCAGGTTTGCCGACCGAATCCACAGACACGCCGATGATGCGGCCCGGAGTCTGGCGCTTGAAGGTGTCGCGTGTGGCGAAAAACGCGGCGTGCGGCCCGCCGTACGCCATGGGTACGCCGAAGCGCTGGGCACTGCCCACTACGATGTCGGCGCCCATCTCTCCCGGCGGTTTGATGAGTACAAGCGCGAGCAGGTCGCTGGCCACGGTCAGCAAAGCGTCGCTGGCATGCAGTTGTTCCGCGAGTGGCTCCAGATCGCGCATCTCGCCGCTCGAGCCGGGATATTGGACGAGCGCGCCGAAGACCTGTTGCTTTGTGAGATCGGTTGACGCATCGCCAACAATGACCTCGATATCGAGCGGCCGCGCCCGCGTGCGCACGACGTCGATGGTTTGCGGATGGCAGTCCTTGTCGACGAAAAAGACACTCGATTTGTTTTTCGCGATGCGCCGCGACATGGCCATGGCCTCGGCCGCTGCAGTTGCCTCGTCGAGCAGGGAGGCGTTGGCGAGCTCCATACCGGTGAGGTCGATAACGACCTGCTGAAAGTTCAGTAACACTTCGAGCCGGCCCTGGCTGACCTCGGCCTGATACGGCGTGTATGCCGTGTACCAGCCCGGGTTCTCCAGCACGTTGCGCTTGATCACGTTGGGCAGCACGGTGCCGTAGTAACCCATGCCGATCATGGAAACGAAGATCTTGTTGCGTTCGCGCATGCGGCGTAGAAGAGAGATTGTCACGCGCTCGCTCTTGGCATCAGGCAGATTCAGCGGCTCTTTGGAGAGAATCGATTGCGGTACGGTCTTGTCGATCAGCTCGTCGAGTGATGACAAACCGAGCTCGGCCAGCATCTCTTCGATCTGCTGTTGGCCCGGGCCGATGTGGCGGCGAATGAAGTCGCCCCGCATCTCGAGGGTTTCCAGGGAAAGTCGTTGGTCGGACATGGACTCCTAGCTCCTTAGACAGTTAGCCGCGGTAATATCGTTGCCTTACGAACGGCAAGGTGGTAACCAGAACGGGTCGGGGTTTATCGCGCACCAGAGCTTGTATGTGAGCCCCGGTTTGTGCGTAGCCGGTGGTGGCGTAGCCCATCGCGATCGGACCGCCCACGCTCGGGCCAAAGCCGCCGCTGGTGACGTGGCCGATGCCCTCGTCGTTTTCGTCGATGAGTTCGGCGCCTTCGCGCACCGGGGCTTTGCCGTGTGGCAGCAGCCCGACGCGGCGGCGCTGTGGGCCTTCATTCAGTTCACGCAGAATCCGTTCCGCGCCGGGGAATCCACCCGCTCGGGCGCCGTTGTCTCGACGGGCTTTGGATATGGACCAGCTCAGGCCGGCTTCGACCGGCGTGGTCTGCGTATCAATGTCGTGTCCGTACAGACACAGACCTGCCTCCAGGCGTAGTGAATCCCGCGCCCCGAGTCCGATGGGCGCGACCTCCTCATATGCCAGCAGCTTTCTCGCGAGCGCCTCGGCGTGCGCGTTGGGAACCGAGATCTCGAAACCGTCTTCGCCGGTGTAGCCGGACCGTGTAACGAAACAATCTGCGTCGTCGAGCGTAATTGATCGGGCGGTCATGAACACCATCTGCGTCGTCTCGGGTGCGAGCTGCGCCATGACCCCTGCCGCGGCCGGGCCCTGCAACGCCAGCAGCGCGTGCTGCTGCAACTCTTCGATCTCGCAGCGCCCGGCGAGCTGCTTGCGCAGATACGCGATATCTGCCTGTTTGCATGCCGCGTTGACGACCACAAACAGATGGTCGCCGGCGTTGGTCACCATCAGATCGTCGCGTATGCCCCCCTGGTCGTTGGTGAGCAAACCATAGCGCTGTTTGCCGGGCTCGAGATCGGCTACGTCGATGGGCAACACCGTCTCCAGCGCGGCCGCGGCGTGCGGCCCGCTCAGTCTGATCTGACCCATGTGAGAGACGTCGAACAGGCCCGCCTTTGCGCGTGTGTGCTGATGCTCCTTGATAATGCCGCCCGGATACTGAACTGGCATGGCGTAGCCTGCGAATGGCACCATGCGGGCGGCCAGCGCTTCGTGCAATGCGTGAAGCGGAGTTCTGGCGAGGTCGTCGGAGTCAGTCATCGGTGTTCAATAACATCATCACATTCAATCGACACTATTTTTGTCCTTCCTACTTTAGCCTGCCACATGCGGGCTAAGGGCTCGCGACAAAATAACTCCCCATTTTCGCCGCCTATCCATCCCGCGCAGCGGTGTTGCTTCGGCGCTTCAATAGCCGGCTCTTCGCGCACCTCGCGCCGTGCTGCGCGGGCGCCGAGACGCCGAAAACAGGAAGTTATTTTGTCGCGAGCCCTAAGGGCTCTGCCGGAAATAACTTCACATTTCCCGGCGGTCGCTCCTGCGCGTCCTGCGCCCGCGACACTTGCACATCCCTGTGCGACGTCTATCCATCGCGCGTGGCGGCGTTGCTTCGGCAGTTAAACAGCCGGCTATTCGCCTGCCTCGCGCCTTGC
>JBPCXK010000396.1:0-5524 GCA_051008635.1 Gammaproteobacteria bacterium | reverse complement strand
CTACAGCATGGACAAGCGTCTGCGCCGGCTCGGATTCTCGCACGTGGCCACCGCTGCGAGTGGCGATGAGGCACTGAACATTATCAGGCAAGGCGGCATCGATCTGGTGCTGCTCGACATCATGATGCCGACCGTCAGCGGCTATGACGTGCTGGAAAAACTGCGGGCCGACGGGCTGCTTGCCAATTTGCCGGTCATCGTCGTCACTGCACTCGACGACCTTGAAAGCACGGTACGTTGCATCGAAATCGGCGCCGAGGATCACCTGACCAAACCGGTGAATCGCACGCTGCTCGAAGCCCGCATCAACGCCACTCTCGAGAAAAAGCGTTTGCGCGACGAAGTGATTCAGCAACTCGCCATCATCCGCAAGGTGTTCGGCAAATATGTGCCCGACAGCGTGGCCGAGGCGATAGTCTCGGGTCATGGCGAACTGCGGCCGACCAAGACCATCGCCACGATTCTCTACTCCGACATCGCGGATTTCACCAGTACCGTCACGCAACTGGAACCCGAGCGCGTGGTGCAGATGCTGAACGAATACTTCGAAGCCGTGATCGAACCGGTGAGCCGCTACGGCGGCACCGTCAATCAGTTTCAGGGCGATGCGATGCTGATCACTTTCAACGTCCCCACGCCGGATGCAAGGCACGCGGAACACGCCGTTAAAGCAGCCATAGAGATGCAGGCGGCGCACAAAGGCCGCGAGTTCGCCGGCGTTGCGCTCGAGACCCGCATTGGCATCGACACGGGCGAGGTGATCGCCGGCAATGTGGGCTCCGGCGAGCGGATCAACTACACCGTGCATGGCGACGCCGTCAACATGGCCTCGCGCCTGGAGCAGCTCAACAAGAAACACCACACCAGTGTGCTGGTGTCGCAAACGACAGTAGACCTGCTCGGGGACCCTACTGCGTTGTCACCTATCGGTGAGGTCGAGGTCCGCGGCCGCGACGCCCCGGTCGGCCTGTTCGGGTTAGCCGCCGATGCGTGACTTGTGGTAGGGTGCGCGCCGCATATGTCACTATGATGGCGGCCGGAAGAAGCAGCGCAACACGCTTCAACCAAGACCAGAGCACTGCCATGGAAGGCAAGTACAATGCCCACTCATCACGCGCCCGTAGCTCAGCTGGATAGAGCGTTGGCCTCCGGAGCCAAAGGTCAGAGGTTCGAATCCTCTCGGGCGCGCCAAGTACACTCTGGAACGGCAGGCTAGAGCCATATGCTGCATATATAGGGGTTTCAGAGATGTCCGGTTGGACAAACCCTTATGGCTCTCATGTCGTATGTCGTTCGCGACAAACATGGAGCGTATCATTTCCGCCGCGTAATTCCCGAAACCCTTCGAGACGCCTTCGGGCGGAAGGTCATCAAGCACAGCCTGCGCACGAAGAATCCTGCCGAAACGAAGCAACGGGCGCAAGCCGTCGGGCTGGAGATCGAACGCCGGCTTGAGGCCGCCCGTGCTGGCTCGAGGCTGACCAGATCGCAGGCGATGGACTACGCATCGAGATACTGGATCGAGCAGCTTGACCTTCATCGACGCTGGCGGCTACGTAACCCTGATCCAGAACCAGACGAATACGGCGCGACCGATTCTCAGAACGCTGCGAGTCACTACCTGAGTGCTGTACTGAACGTCGAGGAGCTTGGCCGCACCGACTGGGACTCGGCCAGCGAGCTGCACGCGGTTGCGGATGAGTTGATTCGGAACCTGAATGCGGTGGGCAGCGTGCTGTCATGGCTGGCGAAGAATGGAGTTATCGAGTACAACCCGGCAGCCGGAGTTCAAGCCATCGAGCAGCCGACTCACGCTACGGCGCGCCTGCCGTTCACTGTAGACGATGTGCGAACCGTCTTCGCATCGCGTATCTGGCAACAGCCGGCCACTGAGGAAGGTTCGGAGAGGTATGCTGTCACCTCTTATTGATTAAAACCGATATTTGCGTGATATTAAAATCGCTTTTAGTCTATAATTGTAGTCATTATTATCTATCATAGGGGATAAATCATGCGTGGCTCCGATCGTGCCGCTGCCAGGCGCCAACTTGATAAACGCCTGCGGGGCCCACAAGCAGAGGCCTTCGCCCGCCCGCCCCGCGGCTGGATTCGGGCCATCCGTGAGGCCTTGGGTATGACCATGGCGCAGTTGGGGCAGCGGATGGGTGTCGGTCAGTCTACCGTCGCGAACTTTGAGATCAACGAGATGAGCGGCGCACTCAGGCTGAACTCACTGCAGCGCGCCGCCGAGGCCTTGGGCTGCCGGCTTGTCTACGCGCTGGTGCCCGCGCAGTCCCTGGAGGCGATGATCGAAGCGCGCGCGCGCGTCAAGGCCCGGGACCGCTTGCAACGCGTCGGCTTCAGCATGGCATTGGAGGATCAGCGCCCCGATGCGGACGACGAAGCGGGGCATCTGGAACAACTCACGCGCCAGCTCATTGAGCAATCGTCGTCAACGCTATGGGATGACGACCTAGAATGACGGGCGATACCCTCCCGCCTGTCCTGGTCTTTACCCACACTTGACTCCGTCACTGTCATGGGGCGTTGGGAGGCGGCAAATAGCCATCGGGGTAAGAACACCAACTGTTGGGAGCCGGTGATTGGGTGAACACCATGTACATCTGCGCCGCGGTGTCGAGTCTTTGCAGGCCTCGCCACAATACCTGGGTGCCAGGCGGTGCGTCGGACTTGCGTCCCAGGTGACCACCCAGGGCGCCGAGCATGCGGATTGCCTCGCCCATGCTCGGTGGCTCATCCGGTGTGAGGGGCGTTTTGTAGTGATAGCAATGCAACGCTTTCCACTCCACCTCTTCGAAGAAGACCGTGCAAGGGTGTTGCGGCACCTCGCGCCCGAGCATCGTCAAGTGATAGATGCGCCAAGCCACCACCATGTCTATCCCCAAACAGGCTTGCAACCGCTCGGCGGTTCCCAATTGGCGATCTTTGATGCGACAGCCGCTTTTGAGGGTGCGGTGAAACACCTCGATGCCCCAGCGCGCGGCATACCACTCGGCGCGTTGGACGGCCTGTTGGAAAGTAGTGACTGGCACCGTGGTGAGCAACATCCATTCGATCGGCTCACCGCCATCCTCAGCAGCGTCTTCGAGCAGATGCACTGCCCACAGGCGAACCGCAGGCAAAGGACTGTGTTTGGGTGCTTGCAGTTCGACTTCGCTAAAGCGCACCTCGAGCACGGCCTGGCGAGCCCCGCGCTTACCGCGTTTGGGCAGCGTGAGCGTGAGCGTGCCGGCCACCGCCTGGGCGCTGACAAACGACCACAGCGATTCGTCCTCCACCCGCCGTGCGCGGCTGCGCTCGGCGCGCACCAACAGCTGCGGCCCCGCTGGCGTGTGCGCGGCCTCGGCGAACAAGTCATGCAGATCGGATTCACGGTCGCCAACGCTGACCAGCATCGTCTCGGGACACAGCGCTTGGACCGCGGCGAGCTTGCGGTAACTGCGCAACCATTTGATGCTCTCCTTGTGCTCGATAGCCACCTCCTTGCGCCGCGCGGACTTGCCGTGATCGTGTGGGTCGCGGGCCCAGCACTGCGCATCGATGACGCCCAGCGGCGTGCCGTGTTCGCTGAACGCCAGCGTGTCGTGCAGCATCAGCCCGGTGGCCTGGTCGGTTTTGGTGTTGACCGGCCCGAGCCCGATGGTGCCCGGGTGGTGGGAATAGTTAAGCGTGGTCGTATCCTGCGGGGCGAGCACAATCTTGTGCGCCTTGATGCGCGTGATTGTGGACTCGAGGTGCGGGGTGAGGATGACGTCCATAGTGATCTTGTGGTTTTGCAAGAACCGATACGTGCCGCGGGTGCGCGCGGGCGAGCCACAGGCCTGCGGGACGTTGGCCTGGGGCTGATTGTAGAAGTCCTCAGCGATGAGAAACAGGCGCCGTTTCAGGCGCTCATCGTACACGCGCAAGGTGGCGAACTCGGCGGCGCTCCAAGCTGCGGGGGTGGGCAGCTGTGCGCGCGCTGGTTCGCCGAGGCGAATCGGGGCGGCGGCACACAGCGTCTCACGCCACTGAGGGTGCAGCGGATAGAGCAACAGGGTTTTAGCGATACCATCGCGCCGACCGGCGCTGGTGCCCACCTCGACCCAATTGGCCGCCCGATAGCAGGTCCCATCGAAACGCCTCGGGTCGACAAAAGTTTCCATCAATACCGGTGCGACCCCGTAGCGCGCCTCCCAGTCGCGCGGCAGCTGCCGCGCCACACAGCCCAGCACATAAGAGGCCAGGTTGGCGACCTGAACACCGGGCACAATCACAAACCGACTGTTGCACACCACGCGAGGCAACTGCTGCCGACGCGCCGCCTCGCTCCAGCCGATAAACTCATCGCGTGCCCGCAGCGCCCAACCGGCCGAATTGAAGGCCATCGCACCCAGCCAGCCGTGGCGTTCGCTGCGAATCAGGTAGCGTATCTGGGCGCCGCACAAGGGCTTGTCGCCCAGATAGTGATAGCGCTGCATCAGCGCCCGCCACAGCTTCGCCTCGCGGCTGCGGTGCGAGCCAATCGCCACCAGTTCCACCGCCCCCAGCGCCTCCAGCGTGGTGCACACTTGAGCCACATCGACCTCCATGGCCGGCGTTTGACGCGCTGCGAACACCCGTTGCGGGCAAGGCAGCTCGAGCACTTCGCGACGCTCGAGTGCGACCAGCGCTTTGCGGCACCCGCCGTGTTGCCACGCACCGCTGCCACTGCGCCAGCCCAGCCACTCGCACACCCGGCGCGACAGCGCGCGGCGCGATATCTGTGGCTCCGCCAACACGGTCGCGCGAATGCGATCCAGGACCGCGGGGGTAAACTCCTGACCACAAACCCGCATGCCAATAGAATACGCATTCGCGGTGACGGAGTCAAGTGTGTCCTATGACCAGCCGCCTGTCGACGCCGGTGCGACGCTCGTTAGCGACGACGACCGTGCCGGGCTGATTCCGTCGTATATCACGCTGCGTAGCGAACTGAACGAAGCCGAGCAACGCAACATCCTTGCTGCCGAGGACTGGGCTTACGCCCGGAGCCGCAATGTGCTGGATCGCGCCTTTCTCGACACGTTGCACCGGCAGATGTTCGGTAAGGTCTGGCGCTGGGCGGGCACCCATCGGATGACGGCGAAAAACATCAGCGTGGATGCGTACCGCATCCCGACAGAACTCCAGCAGTTGTTTGACGACTGCCGGTTCTGGATTGACCGCGACACCTACGCCCCCGACGAGATCGCGGCCCGGTTTCATCATCGGTTGGTCTGGGTGCACGTGTACCCCAACGGCAACGGCCGCCACGCCCGCCTAGCCACACAGCTGTTGTTGCGGTCGCTGGGGCAGCCGCCGTTCACTTGGGGCAGTGGTGGCGTCAACGCAGCCCTCACCGACCCCGGCACCGTGCGCGAGCGCTACATCGCCGCACTGAAGGCCGCCGACCATCACGATTACGGGCCGCTGTTCGAGGTCATGCGCGCCTGAGCACACGCGTGGCCCACACACGATTGTGCCTCTCAGCACATCTTCCGCC
>JBPCXK010000395.1:0-9134 GCA_051008635.1 Gammaproteobacteria bacterium | reverse complement strand
CATGGGAGCTGCTGCCGTGTTGTGGGCGGCCTGGACACGACGCGAGCACCAGATCCTTGCGCTCAAGAGTGATTTTGTCGCCACGGTTTCCCACGAGCTGCGGACACCCCTCGCGAGCATGCGCCTGATGGCGGAAACGCTCGAGCGGCGGCTCGCCGGCTCCGATGTCGCCCGCGACTATCCGCAGCGTCTCATTCGCGAGATCGACTCGCTCAACTTCCTGGTCGAGAACATTCTGAGCTTTAATCGGTTGGAGAAGGGGCGGTGGGAACCACGCGTGGAAGATGTGCGCCTGTCCGAGATCGTGCGCACGCTCCAGCAAGAGCTTTCGGGAGCCACTCGCGCGTGTGTGAAGGTGCAATTGGAAGGCGCAAGCGACTTGGTCGTCCGCGCCGATCCGGAGTTGATGAAGCTTCTATTTCTGAACCTCGGCACCAACGCGTGCAAGTACAACGACGATGATCCAGTGATGATCTGTATTCAGGCCGAGGAGCGGGATCCCATCGTGATCCGCATGGCGGACAACGGGATCGGCATTCCCGACGATCAGATTGAAAAAGTGTTTTCCGAGTTCTATCGCGCGGAACCAGGCGGACGCGGTTTTGGTCTTGGTTTGGCGATCTGTCGGCGCATCATGGAACTCCACGCGGGGCAAATCCGTGTGGCAGACTCCTCGACCAACGGAACTGTGTTTGAGTTGAGCTTCCCATGAGCGAGAGCCCACGCATCATGATTGTCGAGGACGACGAGAATCTGCGCCTGGGATTGCAGGATAACCTCGAAGATCAGGGCTACACGGTTGAGAGTGCTCCCGATGGAGCGACGGCGCGCATGTTGCTGGGCACTGGGGGGGCCGGCGGCCGCGAGTTCGAGCTCATCATTCTCGACATTATGTTGCCGGACGCCGATGGCTACAGGCTATGTGAGGAGATCCGCAGCAAGGGCGTACAGGCAAGGATCCTCATGCTGACTGCCCGCACGCTTGAGGAAGATATCGTGCGCGGTTTCGACGCGGGCGCGGACGACTACGTAGCGAAGCCCTACCGGATCACGGAGCTTCTCGCGCGTGTGCGGGCGCTTCTTCGCCGCACAGGAGATCTACAAACGCTGGGTGTCGGAACGGTTGGCGACTACCGTATCCACGCGGACTCGCGAGTCGTGAAGCACCGGGATGGACCGTGCGTGGACCTGACGAGAACCGAGTTCGATCTGCTGGCCTATTTCCTTGACCACGCCGGACGGGCGCTCCACCGACAGCAGATCCTGGACGCAGTGTGGGGCGAGGATGTCATCGTAGATGGGCGTACCGTCGATAATTTCGTTTCGAGCCTCAAGAAGAAGCTCCGGTGGAGCGCGGACGACGCCTGGCGCATCACCACTATCCGCGGTGTTGGGTATCGGTTCGAAACCGAATCGGCTGCGGTCCCTCCATAAAACATCACACCGCGCGCGCCGATCAATCGCTAAACTCAGCCTCGCGGGATCTAACGATGGCAGTCATGACCTCATTGTAGGGTGCTTGTGTGCCCACGTTGGCCGCGACGACTGGAACCATGCCGTTGATGGCGTCGATCTCGGACGGGCGTTTCGCCAGATGGTCGAGCAGCATCGAGGGTCGTGCATCGGGCATCCTGGCGCCGAACGCCGTGATGTAGGCCTCCGGGTCGTCGAAAGACAGGTTCACGCCCTTTGCGCGGCCCGCCTCGAAAGCTTCCAGCCCACAGCCGAGCGAAATTTTCCATGCGTGGGGGTCGGCCATCATCTCGCCGATCCGGCGCCCGAATACCGTGCACGGTGCGCTGAATGAGACGTTGCAGATGAATTTCTCCCACACCAATTGATTGATGTCCTCAAAGGCCTTTACGTTGAAACCGGCGTCACGCCACAGCTGCGCGACCCGCTCGACGCGGTCGGTGTGGCCGCCCTGCAGCTCACCCACCCGGATCAGCTCCATGCCATTGTGATGGGCGTGGCCGGGGCCTTTGATAGAAGCGCCGAAGCCGCCCGCCACGCCGAGCAACACGTTATCCGCCGGCAGATGCTCACAGATCCGTTCGCCCGCGCCGAGCCCGTTCTGAATCGTCAGAACAAGCGTATCGTCGTGCAGTAAGGGAACGATGGAGCGCGCCGCCGCCCCGACGCCCGACGCTTTGGTCGCAATGATCACCAGGTCGCAAGCGCCGGCATCCCCGGCTCGCGTAGAGACCTGGATTCCTCGCACCACGCGGTCTCCGCTCGCGCCCTCGACGCGCAGCCCGCGCTCACGGATCGCATCGAGGTGCTCTTGCCAGACATCGATGGCCCACACCTCGTTGCCGGCGTCAGCGAGCAGCCCCGCGTAGACCGAGCCCATCGCTCCCGTGCCGATCACCGCGATCCTCATGCGCGTATCGTCAGCGTTCGAGCTCTGTCTTCAGCCGCGCGATGTGCTCGGGGCCGATGCCGCAGCACCCGCCGAGAATCTGTGCGCCTTTGTCGGCCCACCCCTTTGCCGCAACGGCAAACTCGTCGGGCGGAATGATGTCAACGAATTGCCAGTTGGGTCGCTGAAAGTAACCCGAGTTGGGGTAGGCGCCCATCGGACCGTCCCAGCAGGCGCGAAGCTCATCCAGACCGGCCGAGGTGTCCGGCACGTGACTGTGCATGACGATCATCACGCCTGCGCCGGTATTCACCAGCGCGTTCAACGTCTCGGCGAAGTCGCGCGCTACGTCGTCGTGCATCGCGAGCCGTTGTCGCCCCTCGACGAGTCTACAGCTCATGCCCACCCACACCGGTAGCCCCGTCTCGAGCGCGCACTCTATGCTCGGCACGGCGATTTCGGGTTCCTGCATCATCTCCATCGCGAGCAGGTCTACTCCGGCCTCGGCAAGCGCCTGCGCCTGCTCGCGATAGGTGGCGCGCAGTGTGGTCTCGTTGGTCCACTGTTCGTTGTCCGCCTCGGGCCTGAAATCCGAAATCGAGCCGGCAATGGCGAGATCCCCGGTCGCGGCCGCATCTCGGGCTCGTATGGCGATCTCCACCGCGAGCCGGTTCACCTTCTCAACCTGGTCTCCAAATCCTGCCGGCTCGAGCACCTGGCGCGACGTGGCGAAGGTGTTGGTGATGATCACCTCCGCACCGGCCTTGATGTAGTCTTCGTGAACGCTCTGTAGCGTGTCCCCGTGGGAGAGCATCGCGGCGCCGCTCCACGCAGAGTCGTGCATAGGGACGCCCCGGCGCTCGAGCTCGGTGCTGGTCGCGCCGTCGATGAGAACCGTCTCGCCGCGCGCGATACGCTCTTCGAGCCACTTGGGCCCGATCTTTGGCTGACTGCCTTTCATTGCATAACGTCTCTCGTGGATGAACCATTGGCAACGCGGCTCACGGCCGGATTCAATCCATGCCGCTGTGTAACGCGGCGGCGCACACCACCACCCTCACCTTGTCTCATTCGGGCCGGGCAGGCAAGCGCCGGGCCCGGCACGGAAGGAGATAAGAAGGTGTCGCGTGGAGAATCGCATTTGACCTGATGCCGTTCTAGTGTTTTATTGGTCTTTGCTGTGGCGTGTGGGAATCTGCAAAGCGCGTAAAAATCTAACGCCGTCCGGCAACTATTTGATTTTTAGTCAAGTTTGTAGACTCACCATAGAGTTGGTGGCAGTGATTCAATCGGAGGAGGCAAGATGAAAGAAGTCAAAAAGTTTCAACAGATGTATCGGGATGGCCGTATGAACCGCCGGGAGTTCCTGGCTGCAATGGGCGCCCTGGGGCTTTCGGCGACAACCGCCGGAGGGTTCTTGACATCGTCCAGCGCCTTGGCGCAGACCCCCAAAAAAGGCGGATCAGTGCGGATGGCATCCAACCTGCACGGGCCGGATGACCAGATGGATCCTATCGTCTTCACGTCGACTATCGATTACACCCGCGGCAGGGCCACCTATAACGGTCTGGTCCAGATCCTGGCGGACATGACCCTGCATCCTGAGTTGGCCGAAGAATGGTCACCCAACAACGATAACTCCGAATATACCTTCAAGATTCGCAAAGGGGTGGAGTTCCACGATGGCTCACCGATGACCGCGGACGACGTTGTCTGGAGCATGAGCCGCCATCTGGGAGAGGACTCGCCTTCCACGATCAAGGCATTTTTTGAGACGGTCAAGGAATGGAAGAAGGTCGACAGTCACACCGTGAAGGCGGTCCTTAGTTCGCCGGACGCTGATTTGCCGGCCAAACTCGGTGAGAAACAGGCGAAGATCGTCAGGAAGGACACCGCTGACTTCAAGAAAGGCAATGGCACCGGTCCGTTTAAGCTTGAATCGTTCGAACCCGGTGTGAAATCGGCGCACGTTCGTAACGAAAACTACTGGAGAGATGGGCCCAACCTCGATGCGCTGGAGATTACGGGTATTACCGACCCGATTGCTCGTATCAACGCACTGATAGCGGGTGATGTACAACTGATCAATCAGGTTGATGCCAAAGGCATTCGCCTGATCGAGGGGGCCGAGGGCGTTCATATTCTGTCGACCCCGTCGGGTCTCTACGGCGGCGTTTGCTGCCTCAAAAACTCGCCTCCCGGGGACAACGATGACTTTGTCAAGGGCATGCAATACGTCCAGGATCGCGAGCGCATCGTCCGTTCCGTTCTCAAAGGGCACGGTCAAGTGGGTAATGATCAGCCGATCTCGTCTGCATATGGCGCGGAGCACTGCTCAGACCTGCCGCAGCGCGAATATGACCCGGACAAGGCGAAGTTCCATCTCAAGAAGGCGGGTGTCTCTTCCGCAGAACTTTTTGTGGCGCCGGTGGCGACCGGCGTTGAGGACACGTGTCTCATGATGCAGAACAATCTGAAAAAGATTGGCTTCGACCTCAAGCTCAAGAAGGTGCCCACCGACGGGTATTGGGGAGCCGTGTGGATGAAGGAGCCGATGAATGTGGTGACCTGGAACATGCGTCCCACGGCCGGCGCCATGCTGGCGATTCAGTTCGCGCCCGGCGCGGCCTGGAATGACACCTTCTGGAAAAACGACCGGATGGGAGCACTGCTGAAGCTGTCCCAGGCCGAAACTGATCCCGCCAAACGGCACGAGATGTTGTGTGAAATGCAGACCCTGGTGCACAACGGGAGCGGCATGGTGATTCCCTATCATGTGAATCTCCTGGACGGCGTCGCCGACAAGATTAAGGGGATACCGGAACGGCAGCCGCTGGGCTCGATCGGCGGATGTGAGTGGCCGGAGTTTGCCTGGATGGAAGCGTAAAGGTCAGTTCGTCATTCAGGGGAAAGGGTCCGCATGTCTGTCGTGCGGACCTTTTCTCGCTGCACAATCTGAGCGCTAGCTGAAGATGTTGCTGCGGGCCATTCTGCGCCGGACCGCTATCGGTGTTGCCACGCTGTTCGTCGTGTCCATTCTGATCTTTTTGGGCACCAGCGTGTTGCCGGGCGATGTCGCCAACATTATTTTGGGGCAAATGGCGACCCCGGAAAGCCTGGCGGCGCTGCGGGCGAAGCTCGGGCTGGACCAACCCGCATACGCACGCTACTTTTTCTGGCTGGGTAACCTGATGACCGGGGATCTCGGCATCTCCAAGGCCGGTTCCGGCGCCGGCACGATCGGCACGCCTATTTCCGTCATGATCGCGCCACGGCTGTGGAACACGTTTCAACTGGCCGGTGTGGTCGCACTGATCGCTATCCCCCTGTCGCTGAGCCTGGGCTTGCTGGCTGCGATGTATCCGGGGACCTGGCTGGATCGTATCGTGACGTTTTGCACGCTCGCCCTGATTTCAGTGCCGGAGTTTCTTGTTGCCACATTTCTCGTGCTGGTGCTGGCGGTACAATTGCGCTGGTTGCCGGCGACAGCGTACATGAGTGGGAACGAAACCGGCTGGCAGCTGGCCAGGGCGTTGGCGATGCCGGCGCTGACGCTGGTCATCGTGGCGTCATCACAGATTATGCGGATGACTCGTGCCACGGTTCTCAACGTCATGAGCTCGCCCTACATCGAAATGGCGATACTCAAAGGAGTGCCGCGAGCGCGAATTATCCTGCGGCATGCGCTCTTCAATGCCATTGGACCGATCGTCAACGTGATCGCCCTGAACCTGGCCTACCTGGTCAGCGGGGTGGTTATTGTAGAAACGATTTTCTCCTACCCGGGGCTGGCCAAGTTGATGATCGACGCGGTACAGACCCGGGATCTGCCGCTGGTTCAGGCCTGCGCCATGATCTTCTGCGCGACTTATGTCGTTCTGATATTCATTGCGGACATGGCATCGATCTTGTCGAATCCCAGGTTGCGGCATCCGAAATAGGGACAGTGACATGGAGACGGACGTAAAACCCGCCGCATCGGTGCAGTTCGAGGAGCTGCCGGACGCACCGCCCAAGCGCAGGATGAAGTTTTCCTGGACCGGGAAGCTCGCCATCGGTGTGGTTGTATTCTGGATCGTCATTGTATTCATCGGGCCGTCCATCTCTCCGTATCACGAAGCGGACATTCTGGACGAGGCGTTGTTTATCGTGCCGGGCAGTGACGATCCCTATCCCGAGACCGATTTTCAGCCCCCGAGCAAAGTCGTCTATCTCGGCTCCGACTACCTCGGGCGGGATACGTTGTCCCGCATCCTGTGGGGTGCCAGGACCACCATAGGGATTTCTTTTGCCTCAACGCTCTTGGCGTATGTTGTTGGCGTAACGCTGGGCATCGCTGCAGCGGTCGGCGGTGGCACGTTGGATAACATTCTCAGCCGGGTCAACGATGCTTTTCTTGCTATGCCGACTATCATGCTGGGTCTGATCGTGATAGCCGCTGTGGGCAGCACCATTCCGATACTGATCATGCTCACCGGGCTGATCTATGCAACCCTCGTGTTCCGGATTGCGCGTTCGTTGGGCCTGGACGTCATGGTGAGCGATTTTGTCGAGGCGGCGCGCGTGCGCGGTGAGGGTCTGTGGTGGATTATCACCCGTGAAGTGCTACCCAACGTGGCCATGCCGATGGCGACTGACTTTGGTTTGCGGTTCGTCTACGTCATTCTTTTCATTTCGAGCTTGAGTTTTCTCGGCCTCGGTGTGCAGCCGCCTCAGTCGGACTGGGGCAGTATGGTCAGAGAGAACCTCGCCGGCCTTCCCTACGGTTCCATTGCGCCGCTGGTGCCGGCCCTTGCCATTGCCACGCTGACGATCGCGATCAACTTGATCGTTGACGATGTTTCCGCTCATTCCGGCGGAAAACTTGCCAAGAGAATGATCTGATGGCCGCGCTACTGGAAGTCGATCGGCTGAAGATTGATGCGCACAAAGACGACGGCACTCTGGCGCCCATCGTCAAAGGCGTGAGTTTCAACGTCGAGCGCGGGGAAGTACTGGCGCTGATCGGCGAGTCGGGCTCGGGCAAGACGACCATCGCGCTGTCTGCATTGGGTTATACCAAGCCAGGGCTCGAATTTGGCGGAGGCGAGGTTCGGTTGAAGGGCAGGGACGTCATCTCGATGCCCGACGAGGAGAAGCGGCAGCTTCGCGGCGAGCGCGTGGCGTACTTGGCGCAAAGCGCGGCGGCCACTTTCAATCCTGCGTTGACCATCGGCGAGCAGGTGACCGAGTCTCCCGTTCTCCACGGGCATTACACACAAGAGGAGGCGAATGAGCGCGCCGAGTCACTCTACCGTGCCCTGGAACTGCCGGACCCGGAACGCCTGGGCAAGCGCTATCCGCATCAGGTCTCCGGCGGCCAGTTGCAAAGGCTGATGGCCGCGATGGCGCTGTGCGGTAAACCGGACCTGCTGGTACTGGATGAGCCGACAACCGCGCTGGATGTCACCACTCAGATCGAGGTTCTGAAGGCATTCAAAGCGGTGATCAAACAGGAGGGGTCCGCCGCCATTTACGTCACCCACGATCTTTCCGTGGTGGCGCAGATTGCCGATCAAATCGTCGTCCTCTACGCGGGCGACATTCAGGAGCACGGCACCGCCGAGCAGGTCGTCAACCAGCCAGGCCACGATTACACGCGACGTCTGATGGCAGCCGTCCGGCCACCGCCGGCGGCGGGTCAGGGCGATGAATCATCTGGCGAGCACATGCGTGATGCGCCGGCGCTGGAGGTGAAAGAAATCACCGCAGGTTACGGGCGAAAAAAAGATGGGAAGCCGGCGATAACCGTCCTCCGCGATGTGAATGTGGTCATTGAAAGGGGCCACTCTGTCGGTGTGATCGGCGAGTCTGGTTGCGGCAAATCCACGCTCGCCCGCGTTATGTCCGGTCTTTTGCCGGCGGCAGCAGGAAAAGTGCTGCTGGACGGGGAAGCGCTGCAACCCGATCTCAAGAATCGCAGTCGCGCTGAGCTTCAAAAAGTCCAGTTTGTCTTTCAAATGGCGGACACCGCGCTCAATCCGCGTCAGCGGATAGACCGCATTCTCGGTCGCCCGCTGGAGTTTTATCTCAATCTGAAGGGCGATGAAAAGCGCAAGCGCATCGCTGAGCTGCTGCAAATGGTCGAGCTGCCGCCGCAGTTCGCCGGTCGTTATCCGGACGAGTTATCCGGCGGACAAAAACAACGCGTTAATCTGGCGCGCGCGCTCGCGGCCTCACCCGAGGTGCTGCTCTGCGACGAAGTCATTTCAGCGCTCGATACCATCGTTGGCGCCAACGTGATCGAATTGCTCAAGCGCTTACGCAAGCAGACGGGTGTGTCGTTCGTGTTCATCAGTCATGACCTCTCCACGGTCGCCTCTTTCGCCGACCAGATTGTTGTGCTGTACGCGGGACGCGTGGTCGAGCAAGGGCAGACAGATCATGTGCTTTCGCCACCGTATCATCCCTATACGCGGTTGCTGATCTCCTCCGTGCCGGAACTACGGGTGGGCTGGCTGGAAGAGACCATGGAAACCCAGGAGGCCAAGGCCGGCATCGATCGGGTGGTCAAGCTCACCGAAAAGGGATGTCCCTTTTTCGATCGTTGCCCGTTGGCGATCGAAGGCACCTGCGATAAGGAGACACCGCCGACCCGCGACCTTGGCCACGGACATACCATCGATTGCCATCGAAGCAAGGAAGAGTTCGTTCACTGATCGAGCTGCAGGCGATCAGGTCCTTGCAATCGCCAGTTCCGGGCCAGGCCTCATCCGAATAGACCCGGAGGTCG
>JBPCXK010000394.1:0-3342 GCA_051008635.1 Gammaproteobacteria bacterium | reverse complement strand
CGTAGATGAGCTTGTCGAGGTGATGGCTGGTGATAAGCAGCCGCATGTGGGCCTGCATGGCCATGCGAACCACGGCCGCGCGATTCAGTTCGGCCGTGTCGATGTGCAGGTCTTCATCGGTCTCGCCGAGCACATAGCGCTCCGGTGAGCGGAGCAGGGGATGTGAGGTGTCGTCCATGGCGTTGTCCGTGCGCCGTGATCGTACCGTTTTTGTAGCGGCTGGAACAACCGCCGCGTCGGACTCGCGGCGGCGGCAGTGTAATCTCCCTACTGCACGGCGTCGAACTCCATTCCAGTGCAATATTCCTCGCACACGCGGGCGTTGGGGTAGCGGTCCCTCAATGTTTCGAGCTCGATCAGCGCCTCGATGCTGTCCGAATAGATTGGGCTGATTTTCTCGACCCCGCCTCTGGTCTCGCGACCTACGTAATAAACGACGTTCATGGTTTGCCTCCAATGTTGCGAATGCGGTGTAAGTTAGCCTTACAGTGCATCCGGAACAGCGAAAGCGATCACATGCATCTGGCCAATGGTCGGCCTTTCGCTACCGTTCGTCCTTAGAGTGTTAAGAATGTGAACCAGCGCGCACCGGCACGGTAGCCGCTTTGCGGCTTGACATTACCTGGGTGCCGCGAGGACCTGAGTCCAGTATATACGGAACCGGGCGGATGCATTGAACGCGGAGCCCATGCCCAATTCGGTGAACGCCGGGTTCATTGTGTTGCGGCAATGTCCGGGACTGGTCAGCCAACTATCGACCACCTCCGCAGCGCTGTCCTGTCCGCCCGATATGTTTTCGCCGAATGTCTGCCAAGTGTAGCCCGCTGCCTCGATCCGGTCCTGGGCCTGCAGCCCATCAGAGCCCATGTGATCCAGAAAGTTGTTGCTGGCCATGTCCCGGGAATGCACCAACGCGGCCTCCTGCAACTGGCAGTTCCAGCCTAGCGCGGGCGCTACCGCATGCTGGGTGTTGCCACATGCGCGGGCCGCGGAGCGTGCGTCGTTGACGAGCCTTAGCATCTCCTCTTGCGCCGCTGCCATGCAGCCCGCGGGCGTTATCGGGCTTGGCTGTGGGGATGGCGGGCTTGGCGACGAGCCGTCCGAGCCGCATCCGCACAGCAAGAGCACTACCAGGGGCAGGTGTAGCTGCGGGCGCATGAGCGACTCAACCATACCATTTTCCGCGTCTGATGGGCGACAGAATCCGGAATTGGCAGGATCGGTCACGGGTCCGGCGCGGGTGACACGCCCGGCGGATAGCCTGTAAGATTGCGAGCCGTAGCCATCTTACCCGCCTATGAGCAACAGCCACGAGCTGGTCGCGCCCCGATTCTTGATCTCCGTCGCCGCGTTTGTGATCGTCGTTGCGGGCATGAAGTTCGCGGGGCCGATTCTGGTCCCGTTCTTGTTGTCCGGCTTTTTCGCCATCATCGCCGCACCGGTGTTGTTCTGGCTCAAGCGTTGGCGCGTGCCCGTGCCCGCCGGTATTCTGGTCGTGGTGGTTGGCATCGTTGTCATCGTCCTGGCAATCACGGGGCTGGTCGGCTCATCGGTCGACGACTTCTCCAACAACATGCCGTTTTACCAGCAGCGTCTGGGCGAGATCGCAAGCGGTTCGCTCAATCAACTTACGCGGCTGGGGGTCGAGGTCTCCAGCGACGCCGTGCTCGCGCAGTTCGATCCGGCCATGGCGTTGAACCTCATCAACAACCTGCTGGGTGGCCTGGGCCGCGTGTTCTCGAACGGATTTTTGATTTTCATCACCATGATTTTCATGCTTGCCGAAGCCACAGACTTTCCCGCCAAGCTGCACGCCACGATGGGAGGGGGCTCGCTCGAGCCGTTCGAGAAATTCTCGGTCAACCTCAAGCGTTACATGGCGATAAAGACGGTTGTCAGCGTGATCACGGGAGCACTGGTTACCGTGTGGCTGCTGATACTGGGCGTGGACTTCCCCTTGCTGTGGGGTTTGCTCGCGTGTTTGTTGAACTTCGTGCCGACGATTGGCTCCATCATCGCTGCGGTGCCCGCTGTGCTGCTCGCGCTGATACAGCTTGGCGTCGGGCCAGCGGTCTTGACAGCCGCGGGTTACATCGCGGTTAACCTGGTCATGGGCAACTTCATTGAGCCACGTTACATGGGCCGCGGACTGGGTCTGTCGACGCTGATCGTCTTCCTTTCGCTGGTGTTTTGGGGCTGGGTGCTGGGGCCGGTCGGCATGTTTCTATCCGTGCCGCTCACCATGACCGTCAAAATTGCGCTCGACAGCAACGAGCACACTCGGTGGGCGGCGGTATTGCTGGGTTCGGAGGTGCCGGCGGCGCCACGATGAGGGCAACGCTGCGCACCGCCTGTTTCGCGCTGGCTGCGTTGGCGGGCAGCAGCCACGCGGCGGCGCCGGAAGAGCTGGTGAAACGGGCGATTGCGACGGCGTGTACAGACCCGGCTCCCGAGCTTGGAGGGATGGCCAAGGCGATTGGCGGCGTTGAAACCAGCAGCGAGGAGCCAATCGCTCCAGGTGGCGCGGTAATCGGCTGGCGGCGCATCTTCGAGCGCAATGGCTCAGAATTGGCTGTGCAACGTATCGCCCCGGGCGGTCGGTTGCGCCGCGTGAGCGTGCAGCTCAGCATCATCCGAAACGGCGTGAAACTGCCGGCGCTGCTCGCAGTCGCGGCGGGCGATTGCGAGATTCGCAGTGCGCGGCGTTTGACCTACGATGCGACT
This sequence comes from Gammaproteobacteria bacterium, assembly GCA_051008635.1. Lineage (GTDB taxonomy): Bacteria > Pseudomonadota > Gammaproteobacteria > JBPCXK01 > JBPCXK01 > JBPCXK01. The sequence goes on along the minus strand of JBPCXK010000394.1, from coordinate 618 downwards.
GGCGCTGCCGAGACCATTGTTGGCCTCGATGCCGATTTTCAACCCCTTGGTGAGCCCGAGCTTCTGAATCCAGCGGTGCCTGCGGGCGATGACGTTGGTGGTGTGCCGGTCGCTCTGTTCGATTCAGGCGTGAATTACCTGTTGCCGGAAATCGCGGCGCGCCTGGCGCGCGACGAAAGGGGCGCAATTCTCGGCTACGACTTCTGGGACATGGACGACCGCCCGTTCGACGCCAACCCTGCACGTTCGGCGTTTTTTCCGCAACGGCACGGGACGCAGACCGCGAGCGTATTGCTCGATGAGGCTCCTGTTGCACGGCTAGTCCCGTACCGATATCCGCGTCCTGATATGCACCGCATGGCTACGCTGCTCGAGGACGCGGCGGGCAAGGGCGTGGTGGTGTTCAATCTTTCACTGGGTAGCGATAAGCCGGACGAATGGGAGGTGTTTGCCGAGGCCGCACGCGCGCATCCTGACATGTTGTTTGTCGTGTCCGCCGGCAACAACGATCGCGATATCGATCGCGAGCCGGTCTACCCGGCGGCGCTGGTGCTGGACAACATGATTACGGTGACCTCTTCAGTGGCGCATCGCGAGCCGGCCGGCGGCGCCAATTGG
>JBPCXK010000393.1:0-3063 GCA_051008635.1 Gammaproteobacteria bacterium | reverse complement strand
AAGGCGGTGTCACGATCCAGAAATTTACACCGCACGACTTTGTCGTCGGCGACGACGCGGTCGCCAAGCATGCCGATCAAATGGCCCTCGGTCAGACTTTCTTTGACCTTGATCATGCTGTCCGGTGTCCCGAGCGGGATGACGGTGTTGGCAATCTCGGGGTTCAACGCATCCAGAAAACTGCAGAGACGGCTGTTATGATCCACATTCATCAACACCCGCAGCGGTAACCTGCGCTGCGCCACACCGAGCACGCGCATCACTTCGAAGCTGCCGAGATGCGCACCGAGCAGAATGCAGCCCTGCCCCGCCTCGACCCGATCGAGCAGCACGTGCGCATCCCTGATACGGATATCGAAGCGACCGAACTCACCCGCCAGCAGAAACACACGGTCGAGTATCGTCGCGGAGTAAGCGTGAATCTGGCGCGCGAAGTCCCACGAGCCGGGCTTGCGATTCAGCACTTGGGCGAAAAACGCCGCCGAGCCCCGTCGCACACCAGACACGGACGTTATCAGGAAATACAGCGTGATCGGGTACAACAGCAGCCGCGCCGCCCAACGCCCGACACGCGTGCCCACCCAAAAAATGATATTGAGCGCGAAATTCGTGCCGCGCTCCGGCAGCTTTAACCAGTGGCTCATTGTTGAGTTTTTTTGTTTACGATAACGTGCAAGCATCCATGCATCGCTGGCGCCGGCTCGACAGGTCAATATATCATAAGATACACCAGCATCTCTCACCTGCATGAGTCCTCAATCAACCAGCGAACCCAGCGACGTCGTCGTCATCGGCGGCGGGCCCGGGGGCTCGACTATCGCAACGTTACTCGCGAAGAAGGGTTGGCGCGTTACGCTGTTGGAGAAAGACCGTCATCCGCGGTTCCACATCGGCGAGTCGCTGCTGCCCATGAACCTGCCGCTGCTCGAGCGGCTCGGCGTGCTCGATCAGGTCCGTGAGATCGGCGTGCAAAAAAACGGCGCTGAATTTGCGTCTTATCAAGACGCGGACAAGTGTGAAACCATCTACTTCGCCGACGCGCTGGATAAATCACATCCCTACGCGTTTCAGGTCGAGCGCGCGGGGTTCGACAAGTTGCTATTCGACAACGCTGGCGCTCAGGGTGTCACTGCAAGGGAAGGCGTCAGGGTCATCGACGTCGCGCTTCGTGAGGACGCGACGAAGCGGGCAACGGTTGTGAACGAAAACGGCGCGCGAGAAACGCTGGAGACGCGATTCATCGTGGACGCCTCGGGGCGCGACACTTTTTTGTCACGCAAGCTGAACTTCAAGGAAAAGAATTCGCGTCATCAAAGTGCGGCCATATTCGGTCATTTCAAAAATGTGGCCCGCCGGCCCGGCAAAGACGAAGGCAACATCGGCATCTACTGGTTCGAGCACGGCTGGTTCTGGATGATCCCGTTGCGCGACGATGTCATGAGCGTCGGCGCCGTGTGCTGGCCGGAGTATCTGAAAACCCGTGATGGCGATCTGGAAACGTTTTTGCGGCAAACCATCGAGCGCTGCCCACCGGTATCACGGCGCATGCAGGACGCCGAACCTTGCGCGCCCGCGCGCGCGACGGGCAATTACTCTTACTGCGCGAGACACATGTATGGCGATGGCTATCTTCTGGTGGGCGATGCCTTCGCCTTCATCGACCCTGTTTTCTCGACCGGCGTTTATCTCGCCATGAACAGCGCCAGCCTCGGCGCCGAGGCCGTCGATACCTGTCTGCGCGCACCCGAATCGGCGCCGGCTGCACTGCAACAGTTCGAACGCGAAGTACGTTGCGGTATAAAGATCGTCTCGTGGTTCATCTACCGCTTTACTACGCCCGTCATGCACAGCCTGTTCATGAATCCGCGCAATTTCTTCCGAATCAAAGAGGCAATCATTTCCATGCTGGCCGGCGACATCTTTCGCGCCACACCTGTCACGCTGCGGCTTGCGCTGTTCAAAACGATCTATTTGATCAGCTCCGCTGCCCACCTACCGCAATCCTGGGCTGCGTTCCGCAAACGCAGACGCAACGCAGCACTCGAGTTCACGGGCGGCACGACGTCGCAGGATTACGTTTAGCCCGCATTTCTCACCACCGGGCGAGATGATCGCGCAGAGATTTGATTTCACAACGCATTTTCTGAAGGAGTGGAATACAGGTCGTATTTCCGAGAAGAAGAGAATGCGTTGTGGAATCAAAGATCAAGCCAGCGCCGTCATCGTGGTGAGATATGCAGGTTAAGGAGCCTCCCGCCGTTACAGCGCCTCGATGCCCACATTCAAATGAGAGAAAACCGGGAAGATGATAGATACTGACGTACTGAAATGCTCACACTGACATTTGCCTTTCTTAAGGCAAAAAAGGGATAACTCTGTGGCTATAGTAAAGTTGTTTCGAGGCGTCCGTCCAAAACCAGAATTCGTGGACGAGGTTGCCAGTGTTCCATATGACGTGGTGAACACCGACGAGGCTCGGGAACTCGCCGCTAGCAAACCAAAAAGTTTCTTGCGTGTAGTGCGTAGCGAACTGGAGTTCGATGCCTCAACAGACCCCTATTCCGATGAAATATACGAAAGGGCCAAGAAAAACTTTGACAGCCTTATAGAAAAGGGTGTCCTGCTCCAGGACGATGAGCCTTCTCTCTATATATACCGCATCATCCGGGGCTCCCACACGCAGACAGGCGTAGTTGGCTGCTCCTCAGTCGATGATTATGAAAACAACCTGGTTAAGAAACATGAAAAAACCAGGCCTGATAAGGAGAATGACCGCACTCGGCATATTCTTACTATCGGCGCCCAGGCTGGCCCCGTGTTGTTGACCTATAAGGCGGATGAGCGGATCAAGGCCCTCATCGACGGGCAAACCCAAGCTTCCCCGCTCAATGATTTTACCGCCGAAGACGGTGTTCGCCATATCTTCTGGAAGGCAAGCAATGGCGAAGAACTCTCCACGGCCTTCGAAGCTGTTCCGCACACGTACATCGCCGATGGGCATCATCGCGTTGCGAGCGCCGCTAGAGCAAGAGCAAAACTTCAGACGCAAAATCCGGGTCACAC
>JBPCXK010000392.1:0-7108 GCA_051008635.1 Gammaproteobacteria bacterium | reverse complement strand
GCGCTGGATGCCGAAGACGAGCTCCGCGAGAGTGACCAGGGGGTGAGTTTTTTCGGCTTTGTCGATGAGATCCTGGTGCCGGCGCGCCAGGAGCGGCTGCGCGAGCTGATCTTCGAGGTTCGCAAGCTGGAGCTGCTGGTCGAGCATGAGCACGGTCTGGAGATGCTGCGCCACATGATGCCGCGCCTGACAGCGGAGGCGGATCAGGTGATGCGCACCGTGCAACGCCTTTCCGCGTCGATCCGGCGTTTCCTTGATGCACGCGAAGCCGGTGAGCGCCAGCAAGTCAGCAAACTGATCAGCGAGATTCGGCAACTCGCGGGACGCTGCGCAGACGAGCCGCCTGCGGCCTTCGAGATCGAGTTTGAGCATCGCTGTAAAATCGCCAGCCCGGCGGCGCGCGATTTCTGGTCACCGACGCCAAGGATTGAAGCCTCACGGCTGAGCGAGATGGATTCGTCGGAATCCGAACGCGATAGTGCGTTCGAAACGTTCGCAAAGATGCAGCGCCTGGACTGGGATCGAATGCGTGACGCCGTGAAACGGCTCACGCGAGGTGAGGAGATGGTCTCGTTGCCCAGACTGTTGGCACAATTCCCTCCCAGGTCGGGCGCGGTCGAGGTCCTTGGCTATCTGCAGATTGCCAAGGACGACGATCATCTGGTGCTCCCCGACAAGACAGACGAAATCATCCTGCCACCGGGTGAGACTTACGAGGGCAAGCGCCTGCTGCGTGTGCCCAGGGTGATATTCCGGCCCGCCACCGTTGCGGCTTCGTAGCGGCCCAATGAACCCTATTCAACGCAATGCAGGACGCCCCCCCTTTTGACGAATCGAAGATCGCGGCCGTGCGCTTGCTGCAGGGGCCGGTGTACATCGACGAGCGCGTGCCGTGGGATTTGATACTCACGCATTGCTCGAAGCTGAGCGGGTTTTTCACCGGGCTCGGGCTGATGCTGGTGATCAGCGAGGCGGACGGATTCGCCTTTATCCGCCAGTTCGAAGAAGACGAAATGCCGGAGGGCTACGAGCGCCTGCCGACCCTGATGCGCCGTGCCCGCCTGGGTTTCGACGCCACGCTGATTGCTGTGCTGCTGCGTGAGGAGTTGCGCAGGTTTGACGAGGACGATCTGGACTCCGAGGTTTGCGTGCTGCCGGATTCGAGCTTGTTCGATGCCTTTGCCGACTTCTTCGCCGAGTCGTTCGATGAGAAGAAGCTGCGCCGCAAGTTCGACGCCGCGCTCTCCCGGGTCGAGGAAGTCGGGTTTCTCAAACGACTCGATACAGAACCGCCGCAATACGCGATCCGCCCGATCGTGAAGGCGCGCATCACGCCGCAGCAACTGCGGCACATCAGGCAGACCCTGTCGGATCATCTGGGCGAAGAGGGCGCGGCAGATGGATGATCTGTTCCGCTCCAACGCACCGCCGCCGGGCTACCGGCTGCAGCGTCTGGAGGTCATGAACTGGGGCACGTTCGATTCAGCGCACGGCGCTCTCCACACCGTTTGTCCCCAGGGGCGCACATCCCTGTTGATCGGTCAGAACGGGTCTGGCAAATCAACCCTCGCCGATGCGCTGTTGACCCTGCTGGTGCGCCCGCAGACCGTGAGCTACAACGTTGCGGCCGGCGCCCATGGGCGCAAGCGCGAACGTAACCCGGCGTCTTACATCAAAGGGGCTTTTGCACACGCCAGCGCCGCCGACAACAACCGTGCGCAGACCCGCTTTCTCAGGCCGGATGGCAGACACTTTACGGCCATCCTCGCCTGTTTCGGGAACCCCGGCGTCGAGCGTAATTTTACGCTCGCCCAGGTGCTGTGGTTGGATTCGAACCAGCGCGCCAAACGCCTGTGCTGCTTTTCCAACGTGGAGCTTCGCGCGATCGACGCGTTCGCCGAGCTGAAGTCCGAGGGCCTGCGTAAACAGTTGCAGAGCCGTGGCTTTCGCGTGACGGACAACTTCAGCCAGTACGAGGCATGGCTGCGCAAGGAAACCGGCATGCAGGCCAAGGCCATGGATGTTTTCAACCAGACGGTCTCGGTCAAGGACATTCAGAGCCTCAATGAATTCATCCGCCGCCACATGCTCGAATCCAGGCCGTGGAACGAGCATCTGGACAGCATCCTGAGCCACTTCGATCAGCTCTCCGAAGCCCACCGTTTGCTGGTCGAGGCGCAGCGGCAGCTCGATGCGCTCGCGCCCATAACGGAACTTGGCGAGGAGCTTCGCAGCCTCACCACAACGCTCAGCGAAAAACAGGCCCGTCGTGACGCAAGTGATGCGTTTTTTCGACTGAAAACCGTGGAACTCTGCACGCTCGCGCGCGATGAATGGAAAGTCGAGCTGACCCAGCTGGAATCCGCGATTAGCGAGCTGGATGCGCGTCTCAAGGCGACACGCGAGCGCATTCGTGGACTGCAGAACGACCTCGACGGCGCGGCGAGCGAACGGCTGCGTCGACTACCGGGGTTGATCGAGCAGGCGCGCGTGATGCTGCGATCTGCGCAGCAGAATCACGCGCAGTTTCGTGTCTGCCTGCGCCAGGCCGGTGCGGAGCAGCCCGTGGATACGGTCCAACAGTTCGATGAGCAACGGGCATGGCTCAAGCGGCAACTCCCCGCGCTGCAAGACGAGCTCAAGAGTCTCGATGATCAACATGTGCGTTTGCTGAGCAAGAAGAACGACGTGGATGACGACATCCGCAAACTGGATCTGGAGGTTCGCGATTTGCAGCAGCGGCCAACGAAGTTGCCGCGCAGTCAGGAATCGATGCGGCGACGTCTTTGTCATGAGCTTGGCATGGAGCCCCGCCGATTGCCCTTCGCCGCGGAGCTGATTTCAATACATCCGCACGAGCGTGCGTGGGAAGGTGTCGCAGAACTCATTCTGCGACACTTCGGGCTCAGTTTGCTGGTGCCCGATCAGCATTACCGGGATGTCAGCCGTTACGTGAATTCGACGCGGATGACGGACGACGAGGATCGCGGCCAACGCCTGGTTTATCTGCGCATCGTCGCGGAGGATCAGGCCGTGGAACTCGGGCGGCATCGTGAGCCTGAGTGGCGTTGTCTTTTTCACAAGCTGCAGGTCAAGCCCGAACATCGGCTCAGCGACTGGGTCGCCAATGAGCTGCGCCAGCGCGCGGACTTTCTGTGTTGTGAGACCCTGGAAGAGTTTCAGCACACGCGCTACCGCGCGGTTACCATGGAGCGGCAGATCAGGTTCGGAACCTCACGCCACGAAAAAGACGACCGTCCCAAAGTGTCCGATCCGCGCTTTTTCATTCTCGGCTGGGACAACCGGGAGAAGCTGCGAGTCCTGAAAGAGCACCTGGCGGCGATGGTGAAAAAATCCGAGGCGTTGGCGGGCGACATAAAGACCGCCGCCGCGGCGCGTGAACGGTTGCGCACCCGACTTGCGGGAACGGAAAGCGCCCTTCGCTACGCCGACTTCAACGCCATGGACGAGAGGTCCAGGGCGCGTGATATCGCGGAACTGGTCAAGGAGAAGGAGCGCCTGGAGCAGTCCAGCGACCGGATTCGCACCTTGACACGAGAACTGCGCAACGCCGAAGCGGAAGAATCGGAGCTGGACAAAGCAAAAACGGCGAAGATCGAGGCCACCGGAGGCGTCAAGGCCAAGATCGGTGAAGCGGACAAGGTGGTTGCAAACGCGCAGACCTATCTGCGGGAATGCCGCGAGAGTGGGCAGTTCGAGCGGTTCGAGATGCTGTTCGAGGCGATCGCTGGGGAACTGGTCGAACACGAGCTGACCGTTTTCAATGTGGCGCCCGAGGCGTCGGCCTACCAGTCGGCGCAGGATGCTGCCATCCAACAAGTTCGCTCCCAACTCGATCCCGTGCAGAAACGTGTGGTTGCCGCGATGTCCCGGTTTTTGCAGGAGTTTTCCGGCATTGGTGTGCGCGAGGGGTTGGAAGCGAATCCCGACTACCTTGACCAGTTCATCGCCGTTCATGACCGCATCAGGCGCGATGACCTGCCGCAATACGAAAGTCGTTTTCGCGAGCGCCTGCGCGACAAGGTGCTGCAGGAGATCAGCCTGTTTCAAACCAAGCTCGTGAATGAAGCTGACGAAATCCGTGAGAAAATCGACGTGCTCAATCGCTCCCTCGAAGCGATCGACTACGACGAAAAGCTGGGTACTGTCATGCGTCTCGAGCCCCTGCCGACACGCGATCAGGAGATCGCCAATTTTCGCCAGCGACTGCGCGACTGCACCGCGGGATTGTTTGAAAACACGGCGCAAGCGCTGGAGGCGTGCTACCAGCGGGTGGAGAGACTGATTGCCGAGCTGCGCAGCGAGAACACACGCTGGCGGGACAAGGTGACCGATGTCAGGGAATGGTTCGATTTCGTGGCGCGCGAGACGATTCGCGAAACGGGCGAGGAGCGCAACTTTCATTCCGACAGCCAGGGACAATCCGGCGGCGAGAAGGCAAAACTGGCGTTCACGATCCTGGTCGCGGCTGTGGTCTACCAGTTTGATATCAATCCCGATGCGACGAGAAGCAACCGTTTTCACTTCGTGGTTGTCGACGAAATGTTCTCGAAGGTCGACGATGACTATGCGAGCTATGCGCTGCGGTTGTTCAAACAGTTCGGCCTGCAACTGCTGATTGTGGCGCCGTTCGACGCCAAGGCGAAAGTGACCGAGCCGTTTGTCGATTTTTACCTCCACGTCGTGAAAAAAGATGACCGCTCACAGGTTTTCACCATGACGTCGGAGGAGTTCCGTGATCGGTTTGTCAATTGATGATCACCCCGGAACAGATTCGGCAAAAAGCGCAGCGCAAATACCGGGAAGTCTTGCAGGCTTATGTGCGCGGCGATGAGCTGTTTCCCTGGCCGGTACGGGCCGACCGCAGTGCCACGGGCAATCCCGCCGCGGTTTCACGGGCAATCGGCGAATTGCGAACGAAGTCCAGAGAGGGCAGGGGGTTCGGTTACGACATCCGCTGGGAAGAGCGTCGTTCGCGGCAATTCGGGCGTAATCCTTTTCCCGCCGCGATCTCCATTGCGACCCGCGAAGATTTTCTCAAGCTGATCGGCAAAAACGAAGAGTTTCGGCGGTTTGCTGCGCGGATCGAACAACTGCGAGCGGAGTTCCCGGAGTTGGGGGCATGGCTCGAGAAAAACGTTGGTAGGATCGTCAAATGGGAGTTCTGCTGGGCAGGCTTGATCGAGGTGTTGGCGTATTTCCGCGAGCATCCAAGCCCGGGGGTGTTCGCTCGTGAACTGCCGCTCGCGGTGGATTCCAAGTTTGTCGAAAACCACGCCGCGGAATTGCGGCCGTTGCTGGAGCTGGTCCTGCCGCCCAGCGCGATCGATTGGGACGAGTCGGAGTTCGATCGGCGTTTCGGACTGCGTCCGTTTGAGGCCATGATACGGATGAGATTTCTCGATGCCGAATTACAAACCGCCTGCGGCGTCGACACTGAGGAACTGGGGCTGCCGGTCGACCAGCTGCGCCTCGTGAACTGGCCGGTTCGGCGTGTATTCATCGTCGAAAACGCGCGTTGCCTGCTTACGCTTCCCGCAATTCCCGGAGCGCTCGGCCTGTTCGGCCACGGCTACCGGGTTTCGAATTTCCGGCGGCTGGAGTGGCTCGAGAACTGCGAAATGTTCTACTGGGGCGATGTTGACGTGCAGGGGTTCGAAATACTCTCAGACCTGCGAGGTCACTGGCCACACACGAAGAGCCTGCTGATGAACGTTGAACTCGTATCCAGGTTCGGCGACCGGCTTTCCGGCGACGGCAAGCCCACACGCAGGCGCCTGGAACCGGCTTTGGAAGCCGATGAACGTCAGGCCTGGGAGTGGTGTCACGCAACCAAGCGGCGAATTGAGCAAGAACGTGTTCCCCGGGAATTCGTGGATGCAACGATCACGCAAGTGCGCAGTGCGAATGGATGGTAGGGCTTAGGGCCTGATGTGCAGGCAAGGTCGAACATCAAGGTCCGGTCGTGTGATAGAGGCGGCCGGCAAAAATCGGACAGCGGTATAAGTGGGATTCGCAGCCGTGAATCGGGAATGATATCCCCCTCAAAACAGGAGCGATACGATGAGCCGACGACCCGTCGAAATCACTCAGCGGCCTTCAAGGCGAAGGTGGCCTTAGCCGCGAATCGCGGCGATAAACCCCACGATCAGGCTGGCGGCGGTGTTGGGAATTTCGGGGACAGTATACTTAAATTACAACTACAGAACGGATAACCCACTACGACCCCGAGGGGCGGATCAAGTCCTACGGCGACCGCAACGACGTCACGGTGCACCTCGTGCGCGATGGCCAGGGCGCCTCAGCCGCATCGAAGACCACCAAACGGTGCTCACCTACACGTACGACGCGCACGGGCGGCTGCGCCAGGTCGAGGACTACAGCGGGCGCAGCGTCAGCTACACCTATCACCCCAGCGGGGGGTTCCGTTATACTCCGACCGTAATAAATATTTACAAAACAACACGCATCTACTGTTCTGTTATCGGACGGGCGTGAGTTCGTTCCACTCCGAATCTGCCGCACCAGAGCAGCCAGACTTGTCTTGATCTGCTTCTCGCCTCATCTGGATTGCGCAAGGGTTTGCCGCAAACGGGAGTGGTGAGTGCCGAACCGTGTCGTTGCCATTACTGCGTGTCTGCTTGGAGCAGCGCCGTTCACGTGTTTCGCCACCGATGCCGGCGAGGCGCCAGCCGCGCCTTACGTTCCCTGTTCGCTGGTCGATCCTGACGCCCGTCACCCGGGTGACGCGGTCTGGGTGGATACCCGCGGTGCTGCTGAATTCCGCCGCTACTGGATTCCCGGGTCGACCAATGTGCCGCTCTACGCGATCAAAACGACAAGCCTGATCAGAAATCGCCGTACAACGCACCGGTTCCTCGCCGCCGAACCCCTTGTCGAGCTTGGCTCATCAAAGCTCAGGAAAACCGCGGCCACCATGCAAGACCCCGACCAGCGGGTGGGCGCGGAGAAGGTTTTCAACGGCGAGCGATTGGTTAGTGATTTCTATGGTCCTGCCGCTGTCTATCTCCGTGCCGCGGTTGCCGCAGCCCCGCCGTGGGCGTACCTGACCAGCCCCCGGCAACAG
>JBPCXK010000391.1:0-4855 GCA_051008635.1 Gammaproteobacteria bacterium | reverse complement strand
TCACTTCGCGCGATCGCGCGTTCCACTCTCAGGAGTGTCACCTTATAACGACACTTGTTCACAAATAGTAATATTTGCCGGCAGTTGCATAGGCGTGGGTTTACCGTGCCCGCTACAAACTGCCGCACCGGGTGAGCCTCGACACGGATCTGAGAAAGGGACGTCACGATGAGACCAACCTGCAGGAAATTTCGCGCGAGCGTCGTCGCGGCCTCTATTGCCCTTCTTACAGGAGCCGCTGGCACGGCTCACGCCTCGTTGAATCTGCCGAACGTGCCGCTGTTCCTCGGCCAGCAGGTCGTCCCGAACGTTTTGTTCGTCATGGACAACTCCGGTTCCATGGACTGGGAAGTCATGACCGTCCCGCATTGGGAGTTCGACGCATACGACCCTGATAATGCCAACAGGGCGAATTTTGCCAGCAACAACTCAGGGGCCTTTCGAACCAACGACGGCCGGTGGAGAGCGCCGAGGTTTTTTACCCATCAACCCAGTCATTCGCCTCCACCACCGCCACCACCGCCATCGTCGTCACCGTCACCGCCCCCACCGCCTCCCGCGCCGTACGGGCTGCTCGACATGCCGCCCGCGGGATTGCAAGAGGTAGGCAGTGCTGCAAGCGCGGGCGCGCGTTTCATGGATCCGGCACAGTGGCAAGGTGGCAGCCAGCAAACCCGGGAATACGGCCTGATCAAGCCGGTTTGGACATTCGATCCGCAGTTTCGGGCGGTTCCGACCTCTCATACCGTGCTTTCCTACGCCGAAGAGGAATTCGCCTATCTTTTCGATACGCTGGATAACGTACAAAACACGCGCTCAACGGCCTCCGAGCGTTGTGCAAACTCCCAATTTGCCAACGTGGCCGGAGCATGTGGTCCGGGACCGGGCCAACCGCAGTCCAACAGACCGAGAAGAGAAAATACGCCTATCGGCAAAGACTGGCGGATTATCTCCTCAGGGCTCAACCGCATTTACTACAACGCTGACCGGGCCTACGAGCCGTGGAGAGGAACCTGCCTGCCGACAACCAGTGGAGCCTGTCCCGACGCGAGCTTTACAGCCGCGCGCAGCAACCCTTACGAAGATCAGCCTGGTTATTCGCGCGTGCGCAATCTGGGCACGCAGATGGGCGGCACGCGCAACGGCGGTTTGGCCACCGGCGGCATTCGCTATGCTGTGTGGATAGACGACAAGGGCTTTTCGGGCTCAAGGCCCAGGCGTGGCGGCAACAGCAACGCCACCGCGGGTGCAAACGGGCTGGTGGATCTCTGGGACAGCCACATGCAGTTCGAGGTCAAAGCAAACACCATTGATGTGTACAGGGTGACGTACTTCCCGAACAGGTCGAGCAACAATCCCTACTCAGGTAAACCGCGGGGCTTGAACGAGACCGGTCTGCAAGACGAAAGCACCGGAGTCAGAACCCCGCTCGAGACGCTCGATGACGCCAGTTTGTGCTACGACGTTCTTGGACCTCAGTCACTGGTGACGCAGATCTTCACCCAACCGAGCACGGTTTTGGACACGGACACGCCCGGCTGCCGCACGATAGGCCAGGCTCAGGACAACCTCGCCAACTGGTATACCTACCATCGCCGGCGCGCCTTTGCCGCCAAGAGCTCGATCGCCGAGGTGCTGAAGGTTGAGCCCCGGCTGCCGTACGGTCTGACCACGCTCAGCCCGCTTGGCTCCACGGAGGAACCCTCGTTTCTGGTGGAAATCCCACCAATCAATGACAACGACAATCTGTTGCGCAAGCTGTTCGACTATCGCTGGACCGGGGCGACCACGCCGCTGCGCACGGCGCTCGAGAAGGCGGGTGAGTACTATCGCAGCACCGGCAACGATAGCGCCGGCAATCCGATAGCGGCAGGCCGCAACGCGCTGGGGCTGGACGATCCGATCGTCCATGAGTGCCAGCACAACTTCTCCGTGCTGCTGAGTGACGGCTTCTACACGGGAGACGCCACGCCCCGTAACGTGACCAACGACGAGGACAATGACGGCAACCGGGTCACGCTTGCGGACGTTGCCCAATACTACTACGACCTCGATCTTAGCGACCTCGTCGACAACGTGGTCCCCACCGGGGACAACCCCAAAACCAGCCAACACATGACCACCATAGGCGTGGCGTTCGGCGTGACCGGCAACCTGCGGGACACCGACGTCCCGCCCGACGGTTGGCCAAATCCAAATGGGGTTCCGGGCAAACGGCTGAACGAGCGTGGTCAGACCATCGACAATGACAACTATGTCGCGAATAGCGGTGGCGCCCGCGGCGGCTGGGGCGATCCGAATCCGTCGAACTGGCAAAGCAACCGGCTCGCAAAACTGGACGATTTATGGCATGCGTCATACAACTCCCGGGGAGTATTCGCCGCGGCGAACGACCCTGGTGAGCTGGTCACTAAACTGATAGAGACCATCAAAGAAATCGGCAACCGGTCGGCGTCCGCCTCCGCCACGGCGTCGAACTCGGCCCGGCTTAGCGCGGGAGCCCGTATCTACAGCGCGACATTCGAAAGCGCTGACTGGTCGGGCGACCTGTTTTCGCAACCGATCTCTCTTGGCACAGATCCGCCGAACGACACTTGCACGCTGTTTGACGACAACGGCACCCCGAACGACGCCAGCGACGACAGCGGCGATCCGCCGGGCGCGTTGTGCGCTGCGGAATGGGGCGCGCAGCAGAAACTCGACGGTCAGGCCCACGGTGCCCGAGTGATTCTGACCGCGGACCCCATATCCCGCCGCGGCGTTGCGTTCGACTGGGCCACCTTATCCGCTGCTCAGCAGGCCGCGTTGAATGCGACCGACGGGCAGGGGCAGCAGCGACTCGCGTATCTGCGCGGCGATGCCACCAACGAAATCCCGAGCGGCTCGTTTCGTCAGCGCAGCCACAAGCTGGGAGATATCTCGGGTTCTGACCCCGCTTACGTAGGGCCGCCGTCTTTCTTTTATCCCGACAATCTCGAAGGGGAGGCCTATTCCGGTTTCCGCGATACCTACAAAAATCGCACGCCAGTCATCTACGTCGGTGCGAACGACGGCATGTTGCACGGCTTCAAGGCGGTGCCACAAGCCAATGGCGGCGGCGAGGAAATCATCGCCTATGTGCCGGACAGGTTGTTCGGGAACCTCAGCCGACTCAGCGCGCCTGACTACATCGACAAACACCGGTTTTTCGTGGATGGCGATCCGGTTGTCGGTGATGCCTTCTTCGCAGCCCCGGACGACAGCAATGCCAAACATTGGCACACCATTCTCATCGGCACGCTGGCCCGTGGCGGGCAGGGCGTTTTTGCGCTCAACGTCAGCAACCCGGACGACGGCAACATATCCGACGACGACACCTTCAGTGAGAGCAACGCCGCCGATCTGGGACTGTGGGAGTTCACCGACGAGGACGATCGAGACCTGGGCTTCACCATGCAGCGGGGCAACATCGTGCGCATGCACAACGGCCGCTGGGCGGTGGTCATCGGCAATGGCTACGACAACACCGACACGGCGAACGGCGCCGATACCGATGTTTCGACGCGCGGCAACGCGGCCCTTTACATTCTGTACCTGGAAGGGCCGGGCAACAACGTCTGGGACGAGGGCAGGGGCGCGAGCGATGACTACGTCAAACTGGACACCAGCCTGATCGACGCGAATGCGGCCGATCCGGTCAACCCCAATGGCTTGTCCGAAGTGGTCCCGGTGGACATCGACAATGACTTCGTAATCGACTACATCTACGGCGGCGACCTGTACGGCAATCTGTGGAAGTTCGATGTGACGGATCCGGACCCCGCCAACTGGACCACGGTCAAGTATTTCACTACCCAGGGACCGAACGGCGCGCCACAGCCGATTACCGCCCGCCCCACGGTTGGCCGCCACCCAACGGACAACAGCGCCACTGCAGTTTATTTCGGCACCGGTGCGTTGGTCGAGGTGCAGGACGGCGTCATCGACCCATCAACGCCAGCGCAAACTCAAAGCTTTTACGCGTTGTACGACCCGCTGCTGGACGGCCGCGTGTTGCAGGCGCTGGATCGCAGCGCGCCCACGCCGGGTGTGCCTCCGTTGTTAAAGCAACAGATCATGCTCGATGACGGCGCGAGTGTGTTCAGCAGCGACGATGCGATTTCATGGGCCACTCCGCAGGCCGGCGGAGCGTGGAGTGGGGGACCACACCAGGGCTGGTATATCGACCTGGTCGCACAGCAGATTGACGATGATGGTGACCCACTAACCCCGCCAGTTGCCAACAGCGACAACTACGGGCAAAGAGTGGTAGTAACACCATTCCTGCGCAACGGCCGCGTATTCTTTACTATCACGCTGCCGTTGCAAAACCCCTGCGACCCGGCGGGCGCGGCTTCGATCTTCATGGCGCTCAATGCCAATAATGGCGGCCGACCGACTACCGGGGTATTCGACACCAATAATGATGGAGTCGTCAACGACAGCGACAGGATAAACGCCGGCGTTGGTAACCAGATTGTGGCTGGACGCCGCTTGCAGGGATGGACTGAGTTCCCGAGCTTTGTTAACCGCACCGAAGAGCTTGTTGACGTGTACGTGGGTGGGACCGAGGGGCTGCAGAGATTTCTGATTGCGGAACCCGGTAGCCTGGGACGGCAGTCCTGGCGGCAACTGCGGCCCACAAGCTCCTTCGAGGACTGATGTATCCGCGGTCGGCGCGCCCTGGCAGCCGACCGAGATAACTCGCGGTTCTAGTCGCGGTAGGAACGCCCCTCACGGGGCGCCCCCCGCACAGATCCGTACGTGCGGAATTCCCGCATACGGCTCCTGCCTCGGGTGATAACGGCGAAAACGCGTGTCAGGCCAGGGGTGGGTG